>NZ_JAALFC010000026.1 GCF_011058155.1 Litoribacterium kuwaitense
GTTGATAGGTCGGGGGTGGACGCGTGGCGACACGTGAAGCTGACCGATACTAATCGATCGAGGCCTTCTCTTCAAAGTCTTTCTTTGTCGGTATCTGGTTTTGAAGGAATGGTTTATATTTTATTTCTCTTGATATCATCACTTTTATGATAAAGACCCCAAGTCAAGGGTCTTTTTTGCCTTTATATGACACATTTTTTACACGCCCGCCCGTTTCGGGAGAAGAATAATGTTGTTGTTTTTTGTTCAAATCTCTCTAAAGTCAAACACGCCCGCCCTTTTTGGGCATACTATGAAAATACAATACTTTAAGAATAGTCAGCACAGTGTATCTTTTTGTGTAAATTGGGAAAGCTGTTGTTGGGAGGTGATTGTATGGAGAAGTATAAAGGCGTGTGTGTGGTGTGTGAGGAACAAAAGCAACGTGGCATTTATGTATATCATCGATTTATTTGTACCACATGCGAGCAAAGAATTTTAAATACTCCACCTGAAGATCCGAGTTATTCGCAGCTCGTTCAAAAATTAAAAGATGCTTCGGCGTCAACGATGTCAACATGAAAAGCCAGCGCAAAATCTGTTGACAAACACTTACATCTGTCGTTGCTCGTCTTCTCATGAATTAAAGGATCTATTCGCGTTTTCGCTTGCCTTCGCTTAGCTTGATAAGCATTTTTAAGCCAGGCCGAACGTTGGAGTTGGAATCGTTGCTAAGCGGCCGCATAATAAGTGTAGACAAAAGCAAGAATGGCCTTTGCTTTGTCTGCAACTAAAGTCAGTGCAAAACTGGCTTTTTTTTAATGAATACATATTTTCAGCATGTCATTTTAGCTGGAGAAGATCAGCAAGAACAAACAGAAGGTTCACTGTCCTATCGTTTACTGGTAGATGCTTTACGCTTTCAACGTGGGCAAAAGGGCTTGGGACTGTTATAATAAAAGTAAAGAAAGCGTGTCATTGATGAACCAACTTCAGCAGCCTCTTGTAGAAGCTCTAGAAATGCATAGTGCAAAAAATCCAACGAGTTTTCATGTGCCTGGCCATAAAAATGGCGCTCTCTTAGGATCTTTGCCTCAATCTCTTCGTTCTTCTTTGCGTTATGATATGACGGAAATTTCAGGACTAGATGATTTGCACGCGCCTACCGGAGTTATTCAAGATGCGCAGGCGTTACTTACAGATTTTTTTCGGACGAGACAAAGTTTCTTTCTTGTTGGTGGGAGTACTGCCGGAAATTTAGCAATGATTCTTGCCTGCTGTAGCCCGGGGATTTAGTATATGTGCAACGAAATGCACATCAGTCAGTGTTTCATGCGCTAGAGCTTGCTGGATGTCGCCCAGTGTTAGTTCCTGTAGAGGTGGATGATGAAACGGGCAAAGCTACTGGTGTTACATTAGCGGGTATAGAAGAGGCTTTTGCTTGTTTTCCAGGGGGGAAAGCTTTAATTGTCATGACCCCGAACTATTATGGGAAAGCGATTGATTTAACGGATATTGGTCGCCTTGCTCGTCAACACGGTGTGCCTTTACTCGTAGATGAAGCTCATGGTGTTCACTTTAGACTTGGGCATCCTTTTCCTCCTTCAGCGTTAGATATGGGGGCTGATATTGTCGTTCATTCTGCGCATAAAATGTTGCCAGCAATGACGATGGGGGCCTATCTCCATGTAACTGAGAGTAGCCTTGTTGCTGTATCTCATGTTGCTCGTGCCTTACGTATGTTGCAATCATCAAGTCCCTCATATGTGATTATGGCTTCTTTAGATGCTGCCCGTCATTATTTAGCTACTTGGACAAGCAGTCATGCCATAGCGCTGCAGCGGGAGATCCACCAAGTTGTGAAAGACTTGCAGGCTGTGCCAGGTCTGGCTGTAAAGGCACCGATGGAACCTCCTTATGATCCTTTGAAAATTCTTCTGCAAGCCAAAGGATTTGCTGGGAAAGCTTTTCAAAATGCGTTAGAAAAAGAAGGTATTTTCCCAGAGTTTGCAGAAGGACGAGATGTCTTGCTCATCTGTGGACTTGAGATTCAGTGGACAGCGTGCTCTCTCTTAGAAGGGATCCAGCGCGCTTTGCAATCACTGACAGCAGAGGATTATAGTGACGTTAATTTGCAGCCGATGATGCATTCAAGCGCCATATGTTTTCCATATAGTTATCATGATTTGAAGGGAATAAGGGAAGTGCGTGTGCCCTTCCACGAAGCTGAAGGTCGGATAGCCGCAGGTCAGGTGACCCCTTATCCGCCGGGTATTCCTTGGCTAATTCGAGGGGAGCCGATTCAAAAAAAGCATGTAGAAAGTCTTCAGAGCCTGATGGACGTTGATTATCCATTGCAGGGCGATGGGTTAGATATGACTCAAAAGCTGTTAGTGTTTGATATGTAAAGGGAGTTTGCCATATGAAAGGATTATTTGTGACGTTTGAGGGTCCGGACGGGTCTGGAAAAAGCACGCAAATTCAGCTATTGCATAACGTATTAGAACAAAAAAATATTCCACACATTGTTACGCGTGAACCCGGGGGAACCTCAATCGGGAATGCGGTTCGTCACATATTGCTTGATCCATCTTATGATGAAATGTCAAGAGAGACAGAAGTGTTGCTGTATGCAGCGTCCAGAGCCCAGCATGTTAGTGAAACCATCCTTCCTGCGTTACGAGCAGGGAAAGTCGTTCTTTGTGACCGTTTTGTTGATGCGTCGATTGCCTATCAAGGAGCTGGCGCTGAAGAAATGCTCCCTGACCTTCGCAAGATTAATCACTTTGCTACGCAAGGACTTACGCCAGATCGGACATACATGCTGATGTTATCGGCAGAAGAGGGCAAACGTCGGCTTCATCAACGTAGCGGCGAGTCACTTGATCGTATTGAGTTAAAGGATTTGACTTATCATCAACAGGTTTTCCAAATGTTTGCGTCGATCACACAAGCAGACCAAGAGCGTGTCGTACGTATTGATGCATCGCAAAACATTGATATTGTGCAACAACGTGTGGAGGAAGATTTCCTGCGTTTATTAACATCCTTATCAAGGGAGTGGGTCGAATGAAATTAATTATGGCCGTCATTCAGGATGATGACAGTAACCGTCTTATGGAAGCACTTGTGGAAAATGGTTTCCGAGCTACGAAGCTTGCGAGTACTGGTGGTTTTTTACGTTCTGGTAATACAACGTTTATGATCGGTGTGGAAGATGATAAAGTGAATGAAGCGTTGCGTGTCATACGCGACAATTGTAAGTCTAGAGATCAGTTTATGTCACCTGTTTCACCAATGGGTGGACACGCGGATTCATACGTTCCGTATCCCATTGAAATTGAAGTCGGTGGTGCCACGGTTTTTGTGCTACCTATTGAAACTTTTAAACAGTATTAAAGGGTTGCGAGAGGAGCCATGCCAATGATGACTTGGGAGGACCTCAAGCAAGATCAACCAAGAGTGAGTAAGGTTCTTGATCAGAGCTTGTTGCATCAACGTGTCGCTCATGCCTACATTTTTACAGGACCAGATGGGACACGTATAGACGAAGCAGCGCTTTTGTTTGCCCAACGAATGCTCTGTAGGAGCCATCAGCCTGAGTCGCCGTGTGGCGAATGTTCAGAATGTCGACGTGTTCTTTCTGGGAACCACCCTGACGTGCACGATGTTCGTCCAGATGGGGCGTCCATTAAAATTGATCAAATTCGTGCTTTGCAAAAAGAATTTTCATATACAAGTATGGAAGCAGGTATAAAGGTATATTTTGTACATGAAGCCCATCTTTTGACAGTACAGGCAGCAAACAGTTTGTTGAAATTTTTGGAAGAGCCTGAGCGCAATACGGTCGCTATTCTATTGACATCAAGACCGTCTAGTTTACTGGAAACGATTCTTTCGCGTTGCCAAATGTTGACCTTTCAGCCGTTATCGAGAGAGGCTTTACTTCAAAAGCTTCACGGAGAGGGCATCAGTAAAGCGAAAGCAGCGCTGTTGTCTTCACTTACGCAAGATCCGTCAACGGCACTTGCGTGGGCTGAGGATGAGTGGTTTGCAACTGCGCGAAATGTAGTGATACAATTAAATAAGGCATTGGTGGATCAACCTAGAGAAACCTTGCCTATTGTCCAAGAGGACTGGCTGAACGTTTTGAAGGATACGGATCATCCAGCGCTGCTGTTCGATATCCTTCTTTTATGGCATAGAGATATATTAATGGTACAAACAGGTGAAACAGAGCGTTTGAGCTTTCCAGACCAGCAAGATGTGCTTCATCGTCAACATCTTCAACAGTCAAAGCGTAAAACAGCTGACCAGGTCGCTGTAATTCTTGAAACCAGAAGGAATTTAGATGTGAATGCGAACATTCCTTTGCTCCTTGAGCAAATGGCATTTCGGTTGCAGGAGGGATAGCGGTTGTATGCTGTCGTAGGGGTTCGGTTTAAAAAAGCCGGAAAGCTTTATTATTTTGATCCGCAGGGATTTGACATAAAAAAAGGGCAATATGTGATTGTAGAGACAGCTCGTGGCATCGAATATGGAAAGGTAGACATTGCTGACAGAGAAGTCGACCAGCATGATGTCGTTCTTCCATTAAAAAAGGTGTTGCGGATTGCGACGGATGCGGATATTGATGCAGTGGCACAAAATAAAAGTGCCGCCAAAGAAGCTTATGACGTCGGAGTGCAGAAAATCGAGGAGCATACCCTTGATATGAAGCTTGTCGATGTGGAATATACATTTGACCGCAACAAAGTCATTTTTTACTTCACAGCCGATGGCCGTATCGATTTTCGCGATCTTGTCAAAGACTTGGCGTCTGTGTTTCGGACTCGCATTGAGCTTCGTCAAATCGGTGTAAGGGATGAGGCGAAGATGCTAGGAGGTATCGGTCCGTGTGGTCGTATGCTATGCTGTTCAACATTTCTCGCCGATTTTGAGCCAGTTTCGATTAAAATGGCTAAAGATCAAAACTTGTCACTTAATCCGACGAAGATTTCTGGATTGTGTGGGCGGTTGATGTGCTGTCTAAAGTATGAAAATGATGAATATGAGCAGGCAAAACGAGAATTGCCGGATGTTGGCCAAGTGTTAAAAACGAGCCTTGGGCAAGGCCGCGTGACTGGATTAAATATGTTGGAGCGCCTCGTTCAGATTGAGTTAAGGGAAGAAGAGAAAACGGTTGAGTATTCTCTAGAGGAATTGGTGGCTGAAGGAGCCGTGTCCAACGAAGTTGCTGACAGATGAGGTGGGACTGTTGGAAAAAAAAGAAGTTTTTGACCGTGTCAGCCATATGGAAGAGCAAATCGGTCAATTGTACATGCAGCTGGGTGATTTGAAGCAACATATCGCTGCGCTCCTTGAGGAAAACCAGCACTTAACTATGGAGAATGATCATCTTCGGCAGCGACTGGAAAAGACCGTAGAAGCTGAAAAGCCTTCGCCAGCGAAAAAAAAGACGCGAACTTGGGATATTGGTGAGGGTTATGATAATTTGGCTCGGCTGTACCAGGAAGGTTTTCATATATGTAATCTCCACTATGGAAGTGTTCGAAAAGAAGGAGACTGCCTGTTCTGTTTGTCCATTTTGAACAAAAAATAGCAGTACATTTTGACCTGTCAAGAGCCGCCTTTCTTAAATGTAGAGGCAGGACTTTCTTTACAGGTCTGTTTTTTATCGTTTTCTGACAGAAGACTCCCACATTAAGGAATGTGTAGGACTTTCCCATGAGTAATTGGGAGATGAATGCCGGTTAGACGTAATTCAAAAAGCTGTCTCTTTTTTGCGCTAGGATATCATCAGTCTAATACAAAAGAAAGGCTGATATTTGGCTGAAATTAGATGGTCATAATCAGCAGTGTTCTTGATGTACTCCCACCTTGTATTCGTTGTGACATACCGTAGAAATGTTTTTGACAACGACATGTCTGACTATGCAAATGATATGTTTGTAAAGTGAGGCAAGAAATACAACATATCATTAGTTGAATGGCATCATAATTATGACCATATTCACATTCTATTTAAAGCACATCCAAACACTGAATGATCAAAGTTCATTAATGCTTACAAGAGTGCAAGTTCTCGAATGATTAAAAAGGACTTTCCACAAGTAAGCGAATGCAAGAACAGACGACTTGCAAAAAATCTCGACTGAAATCATCAAAAACCACGATGTCATCGCTATTGAAGTTAGCTAAAGCCATCAGTGAAGCATCATGGTCACAATTTAGAACCATACTTGAGTACAAAGCCAAATGGTATGGTAAGCAAGTCGTTGCTGCATCAAAAGCATTTGCTTCCAGTCAACTTTGCTCGTGCTGTGGCTACCAAAATAAAGACGTTAAGAATCTCAACCTTCGTGAGTGGGATTGCCCTTCTTGTGGTACGCATCACAATCGAGATATTAACGCAGGACAAAATCTTAAAAACGAAGCGATAAGGCTTCTAACCGTAGGAACTACGGGGATAGCCTCATCAATAACTGGCGGTTACGCTCGTGTTCTTAGGAATCTCCCACTTTAAACAGCTTAAGTGGAGGTAGTTCAAGCGGATGACGAATATATGATACGATGTAATGTTTGATCATAAGAGGAGTAACGATATGTACCAAGCCGATGAACGCGTTGATTATTTACCTGGTAGTGAGTTGAAGATTATTCAAAGTCCGCATTTCTTTAATTTTTCTTTAGATGCGGTGTTACTTGCTCGATTTGCTTATGTTCCCATTCAAAAAGGGCGGCTTGTCGATCTTTGTACAGGCACAGGGGCTGTACCATTGTTATTAAGTGAACGGACGAAAGGTGATTTAACTGCTGTTGATATTCAAGAACCACTTGTTGAGATGGCGAAGCGTAGTGTGAAATTAAATCATTTGGATAAACGCATAGATGTGATTGACGCAGATGTGAAAAGTATTACGTCTCGTCTAGGCCACGGCGGCTTTGATATCGTCACTTGTAATCCGCCTTATTTTCCTGTATCTGCACAAGCTAATCATAATGAGAATGACCACTTAACCATCGCTCGTCATGAAGTTTCGTGTACATTAGATGACGTTACCCGTGCAGCGGCACAGTTGTTGCGTGCAGGTGGAAAGTTTGCAATGGTGCATCGTCCAGAACGTCTCGTAGAAATTCTTTTAAGTATGAAAGAGATGCGGCTTGAGCCGAAGCGGATGCAATTTGTCTATCCACGAATGGGGAAAGAAGCTAATACGTTGCTGATTGAAGGGATTAAAAATGGGAAGCCTGGGCTTGTCACCTTGCCGCCTTTATACATTTATGAAGGTGAGGAATATACGAGGGAGGCACGACAACAAATTTATGGATGCTAAGGGGCATTACGTCTATATGATTGAATGTGGAGATGGATCGCTTTATACAGGATATGCTGTTGATGTCAAGGCACGCCTTGCTCGTCATCGTGCTGGAAAGGGCGCAAAATATACACGTGGGCGTGGTCCATTCATTTTACGATACGAGGAAAGGCTAGCAACATGTCGTGACGCGTTACGCCGAGAAATTGAACTGAAGTCTTGGTCCAAGGCGAAAAAATGGGAATTAATTCGTGCATGGGAGAGCAGGAGGGAAGCAGATGGACATATTGCAACAAGGGACGCTATATCTTGTGGCCACTCCGATCGGTAATTTAGAAGATATGACCTTCCGCGCGGTGCGCATCTTGTCAGAGGTGGATGTCATTGCAGCAGAGGATACACGGGTGACACAAAAGCTATGTCGTCATTATGAGATAAGAACGCCGCTTACGAGCTATCATGAGCACAATAAAGAAGAGAGTGGGCAGGTGCTCCTAGAACGGATCAAAGAAGGCGAGAATGTGGCTCTCGTATCAGATGCAGGCACGCCGGCGGTTTCAGATCCAGGGTATGAGCTTGTTGTCGCTGCCGTCCGTGAAGGGATTCCGGTTGTTCCGATCCCTGGTGCGAACGCTGCAATTACTGCGCTTATTGCTTCAGCTTCGCCAACAGATTCATTTGGCTTTGTCGGATTTTTACCTCGAAAGTCGAAGGAAAAGAAGGATCGTATGAAAGAAGTCGCCGCCTGGGGAATGACATGGGTGTTTTATGAGTCACCGCACCGCGTAAAAGACACGTTAACGGCGTTAAACGAGACTTTTTCAGAGTGTCAAGTGACTGTAGCGCGCGAGCTTACCAAGAAATTTGAAACGTTTCATCGCGGCACGCCTACCGAGCTTTTACAGTACTTTGATGAACATGCGCCACGTGGAGAATGTTGCTTCGTTGTTAATGGATGCGTTGCATCAGCTAAGGAAGATGAATTATGGTGGGAAGGTCTGTCAATTTATGACCATGTAAAAACATATGTGGCTAAAGGTGAGACAGACAAGACGGCGATCAAGCGAGCTGCTGTAGACCGTCAGATGGCGAAGCGGGAAGTATACGGTGCTTACCATGTCACGACGAGTAAGTATTTAAAAATAATCAAAAAAAACAACACCTGAGTGGCTCGGGTGTTGTGCTCTTTTTGCTTTAATTATTGGTGAGTTGGTTTTTTAACTCTTCTAACACTTTTTCAGCGCCTTCATGACTTAGAACGATCTTGCCACCAGCAATTGAAAAATTTTGCTCTGAAACTTCACCAGTGACTTGACAGGTCATCGTTGGCTTATATTTCTTTAGGATGATGCGGTCGTCATCTACATAAATCTCCAAAGCGTCTTTTTCAGCAATTTCAAGTGTGCGACGAAGCTCAATCGGAATTACGACCCGTCCTAGCTCGTCAACCTTTCTTACAATCCCCGTAGATTTCAATTGAAATAATCTCCTTCCCTTGTTCAAAGTTCCATTTTCGTCATGTTTCGACATTTTATTTTTGTGTTTACATCGTACCAGTCTTTCCCAAACACGTCAACGTTTTTCGACGTGCTAAATTATCACGCCATAATTGGAAACTAAAACAAAAATATTCTCCTTTTCTTTACCCTGCTGAAAAGGTCTTAAACGTTAAATGGAAATCATTTGGAATGATATGTGACATCATTCGACAAACACAATATCGTTATGCACGTGAGTATATATTTTAGAAGAAAACTAAAACTAGAAAAGAATGGAATCCCACGGCGCACTCCTTTTTATAAGGTAGAGACAGTCGTGAGAAGTCGTGTTAGCATAGAAATGGAACCGATATGACGGAGGAGGAAAAGGTAGTGTCTAGTCAAAAAACATTTTATTTAACGACACCCATTTATTATCCAAGCGGTAAACTTCACATAGGGCATGCCTATACCACTGTGGCAGGAGATGCGATCGCTCGTTATAAGCGCATGCGTGGATATGATGTCATGTATTTAACAGGGACCGATGAGCACGGTCAAAAAATACAACGAAAAGCGGAAGAACAAGGGGTCGCCCCGCTAACATATTTAGATGGTATGATTGAAGGTATTCAAGACCTTTGGAAAAAGCTCGACATTACTTATGATGATTTTATCCGAACGACAGAGCCGAGGCATCGTCAAGTCGTAGAAGCCGTTTTTCAGCGTTTAATGGACCAAGGCGATATTTATTTAGATGAATACGAAGGCTGGTATTCTGTTCCTGATGAAACGTATTATGCAGAGCACGAATTAATCGATGGAAAAAGCCCGGACAGCGGTCATGAAGTTGAGCTTGTTAAAGAAGAATGTTATTTCTTTAAACTGAGCAAATATGCGGATCGTTTGCTTGCATATTATGACCAAAATCCAGATTTTATCCAGCCAGCCTCCATTAAACAAGAGATGATTAACAACTTTATTAAGCCAGGACTGGAAGATTTGGCAGTATCGAGGACGTCTTTTGATTGGGGGGTAAAAGTACCTGAGAATCCTAAGCACGTCGTGTACGTTTGGATCGATGCTTTATTTAATTACATTTCTGCGTTAGGGTACGGGTCAGAGCATGGTGAGAAGTACAAAAAATATTGGCCAGCAGATGTGCATTTGGTCGGTAAGGATATCGCGCGTTTCCATACTGTTTACTGGCCGATCATGCTCATGGCTTTAGACCTTCCTCTTCCTAAAAAGGTTTTTGCGCACGGCTGGTTTTTAATGAAAGATGGAAAGATGTCTAAGTCAAAAGGAAATGTCATTGATCCCGTGTCTTTGATGGATCGTTATGGCTTAGATACGTTCCGCTATTATTTATTGCGGGAGGTTCCTTTTGGTTCAGACGGTGTATTTACACCAGAAGGGTTTATCGATCGTGTCAATTATGATTTGGCGAACGACCTTGGAAATTTATTGAATCGTACGATTGCGATGATTCATAAGTATGAAGGTGGCGTCTTGCCTGTAGTCAACAGACTAGTCAACGAAACAGATCACGATGTAGAGCAAATGGCTGAAAATACTGTCCGTGCGTATGAGGAAGCGATGGACAAGTTCGAATTTTCCGTAGCGCTTTCATCGGTATGGGAGTTTGTTCGTCGTACGAATAAATATATTGACGAGACAATGCCATGGGCACTTGCAAAAGATGAAAGCAAAAAGGAGCAGCTGCAATCGACGTTGTATCATTTAGCTGAATCGTTACGAATGATTTCAATTATGCTCGAGCCCTTCTTTACAACTGCTTCGGTCGAAATGAGACGACAGCTCGGCTGTACGGATGATTCGTTAAGCACTTGGTCGTCGTTGGAGCGCTTTGGCGCGATTCAATCTTCTATAACTGTACAAAAAGCGAAGCCAATCTTCCCTCGTTTAGACAAAGACGTAGAAATTGAAAATATTCTTAGTGATATGAGGGCAAACGCCCCTAAAAAAGAGGAAACATCAGTTTCTGAAGCTGAAAAAGTTGAACGAAGTGAGTCCATTGGGATTGAAGATTTTCGCAAGGTAGAGCTTCGGGTTGCCGAAGTGTTGAAGGCGGAGCCGGTGAAAAAAGCGGATAAATTATTGAAGCTCCAATTGGATTTAGGTTTTGAGACAAGACAGGTCGTTTCAGGCATTGCCAAGCATTACTCAGTGGCAGATTTAGAAGGGAAAAAAGTGATCTGTGTTTGCAATTTGGAACCTGTAAAGCTGCGTGGTGAGCTGTCTCAAGGGATGATTCTTGCAGGAGAAGAAAACGGTGTGCTATCCTTGGCAACATTGGATCAAAACCTTCCAAACGGAACAGTTATTTCCTAAACGAAACAAGTGTATTTTTTCTGCTGTACAGATCTTGCGATTGATCTGTACAGCAGCTTTTTTTAATGGAAATTGTGGGATGGGGAAAGTTGGGTGCTGTCTCAAAAAAAGACTTGGTAAAGGTGCTGTTGGAAAGCAGAAATCCCCTGACTCGTGAAATGTGGGAATCCATTTCTCGGTCAGGTGATGTTCTGTCCTGCGATTCAAAGCGTGCACCGCTCCGCTTTTCTTATTGTCTAGCTGCGTGACGCTGAATCTGCGGAGCAGAAATCCCCTGACTCGTGAAATGTGGGAATCCATTTCTCGGTCAGGTGATGTTCTGTCCTGCGATTCAAAGCATGCGTCACTCCGCTTTTCTGTATTGTCTAGCTGCGGGGTGCAGAAACTGCGAAGCAGAAATCCTTTGTCTTGAGAAATGAAAGAGCCATTTCTCAGCCAAATGATGTTCTGTTCTGCGTTTCTAAGCGTGCACCACTCCGCTTTTCTTTATTGTCTAGCTGTGGCTCGCTGAAGTTCCGGAGCAGAAATCTCTTGTCTTGAGAAATGTGGGAATCCATTTCTCAGCCAAGCGATGTTCTGTCCTGCACTTCAAAGCGTACTCGCCGTCGCTTTTCTGTATTTGTAACTAAAATGAAATTTTTGTGAAAGGGTCTTGAAACGTTTGTGTGCTAGACTAACTCAGAATTGTTGGAGGGAATGTGATGAAGTTATTTGATACGCATACTCACTTGAATGTGGATCAATTCTTGGAAGATCGCGATGAGGTTTTCTTGAGAGCTCGCGAAGCGGGTGTCGAGAAAATGGTGGTTGTTGGCTTTGACCGTGAAACGATTCGTAGTGCACTTTCGTTTAGTGAAATGCACGAGTCTGTTTATGTGGCGGTTGGTTGGCATCCTGTTGACGCGATCGATTTTGTGCAGGAGGATTTTCAGTGGCTTGACACATTGGCTTCCCATGACAAAGTGGTGGCTTTAGGTGAGATGGGTCTTGATTATTATTGGGACAAGTCACCAAAGGCGATTCAAAAAGAAGTTTTTGCCCGACAAATTCAGCTGGCAAAGAAGCACAAGCTACCGATCATCATTCATAATCGGGATGCAACGAGGGACGTTGTCGATGTGCTTAAGGCAGAAAATGCCGCAGAGGTTGGTGGAATCATGCACTGCTTTGCGGGGGATGAAGACGTCGCTCGGGAATGTCTGGACATGAATTTTTATATCTCTCTTGGTGGTCCAGTGACGTTTAAAAATGCGAAGCTACCGAAAGAGGTGGCTAAGATAGTGCCGTCTGATCGTCTTTTGATTGAAACAGATTGTCCATTTTTAGCTCCGCATCCATACCGAGGAAAGCGGAATGAACCAGCGTATGTCCGTTTGATTGCTGAGCAAATTGCTGAGCTGAGAAATGAATCTGTTGAAAAAATTGCCCAACAAACGTACGACAATGCATGTCGTTTGTTCGGAATTTCTGAATAAATTTTTTGTCGTTTGCGACAAGATCAAAGTTACTTATCGTCAAGGTCGACAAAACCCTTGATATGTCAACACGGAGCCGCCTTTTTTGTCGAGCGGTTTTCCTTTTACAAATGCTCTCGTCCTCTTATAATGTGACGTACAATTCGTGACATGGGCACTTGACATTGCGGGAGGACCTGCTTATAATCACTCCGTGTTAAAGGAGGCGTGTGAAAGCATGTCAGATAAAATTCGGAATGTAATGAGTACCCCATCATTAAAAAAGACGCTTTTTGTTAGCATTTTGTCTATCATCGCGTTTTTGTCGATCTTTTCTCTTCTCATGTTTGAAGTGACGAAATCGTCCGTTGTTTTGAACAAGGATGGAGAAAAAGTAACTTTGCGTACTCATGCATCAACTGTGGAAGAAGTGCTTGAGCAAGCATCTATACAGCCGAAAGAGCAAGATATTCTTGTCCCCTCAAAAAATACAAAGGTGTTTAATGAGATGCGTGTCGTGTGGCAGCCAGCTCATAAAGTCACTGTGTTAGAGGATGGCAAGGAGGTCGATGAAATCTGGACGACAGCGGCTACTGTAGGTGATTTGCTGGAGCGCGATGCGTTGCCCATCGGTGAAAACGATAAGGTCAGTGTTTCTGCTGATACGCCGCTAAACGAATTGAATAATGAGATTGCGATAGAGAAAGCCTTTGCTGTCAATGTGCAAATTGGTGGGAAAAAGGAAAAAGAAGTGATGACGACTTCGACTACGGTCGCTGATTTTTTACGTGACCAGAATATTGCTTTAGAAAAGCATGATAAAGTAGAGCCAGCGCTAGACGAAATGCTTTCTAAGGAGGACAATGTTCAAATCACTCGTGTAGAAAAAGTCACCGATGTAGTGGAAGAAAACACGGGTTTGCCACAGTTACAAAAAATGACAAGTCCCTTCCGCAGGGAACGAAGAAAGTGAAGCAATATGGAGCGTCACGAATTGTAGAAAAGCATTATGAAGTGACCTTGGAAAATGGCAAGGAAGTTTCTCGTACATTGGTAGAGGAGAACGTCGTAAAGAAAGGCCAGGATAAAATCGTTGCGCTTGGCAGTAAGGCCCCTGTGATAGTTGCCTCAGCCGATCCTGTTTCTAGCCAGCCTTCACGAGGAAGCTCCTCTGGAGGAAAAGAGATTTATGTGAAGAGCACCGCGTATACCGCCTATTGTACAGGGTGCTCGGGGAAAACAGCTACCGGATATGATTTACGAGCCAATCCTGATGCGAAAGTTATTGCAGTCGATCCTAACGTCATTCCTTTGGGAACGAAAGTGTATGTTGAAGGTTATGGAGAAGCTGTTGCTGCCGATACTGGCTCTGCAATCAAAGGAAATCGTATTGATGTATTTTTCCCAAGCAAACAAAAAGCCTATTCTTGGGGTGTTAAAAACTTAAAGGTTCGCATTCTAGAGTAGTGTTTGTTAAATGTTGCGATTGAGGTCCAGCTGAGAGGCTGGGCTTTTTTAATTGAATGTTCTACGTGCGAAATCGTGGTTTGTTTATACAATATCCAGTTTTGAGGGATTTTAATCCTAACTTTCATTTACGGACGCTCCGAGGTTCATCCGTCGCTTTTCTTTTGAATGGAAGCCCCGTATAATATACGGGGCATTGGGTGGACGATTCGTTATATAGACGGTTTACAAATCGAAAAAGTTTCACTTTCGGAGGAATTTTTTTTGAAAATCAAAGAAATGATTGTTGTTGAGGGAAAATCAGATACACAGGCCATCCAGCGTGCGGTGGAGGCTGATACCATTGAGACAAATGGTTCGGCGCTTTCTGAAGAAGTGCTTACACGTATAGAGCGTGCGCAGGAGGTTAGGGGCATCATCGTCTTAACGGATCCTGATTATCCAGGCCAGCGGATTCGTCAAATGATTTCTCAAAGAGTGCCGATGGCTAAACATGCGTTTATCGATCAAAAGGACGCCCGTGCAAGTGCTCATCAAAGCCTGGGCGTTGAGCATGCGACACGAGAAGCCATTCGGACGGCTCTACGTCATGTTGCGGAACCGTCGCCTTTATCCGAGCAGACGACTGAGCCAATTACATGGGCTGATTTTGTGCGAGCTGGCATGGTCGGGGGAGATCGTGGCAGGAAGCGAAGAGCGCGGTTAGGACAGCTTCTGCACCTCGGATACGCAAATGGGAAGCAGATGTACCAACGCCTGATTCAGTTTCATATTACTGCAGAAGAATTTTACAAGGCAGTAGAGCAAATTCAATTAGAGGAGACTAGGGATGCCTAAAGATATTGCAACCTACACACGAACCCAAGACATTTTAAAGCGTCATGGGTTTTCTTTTAAAAAAAGCTTAGGTCAGAACTTTTTAATTGACCCCAATATTTTGCATAGCATTACGAAGGCGGCAGAGCTGTCTAAGGACGATGCGGTCATTGAGATTGGCCCTGGGATTGGCGCATTGACTGAGCACCTTGCACGAACAGCAGGTCAGATCGTTGCTTATGAAATTGACAACAGGCTGCTACCGATCTTAGATGAAACACTTCAGCCGTATGACAATGTTGAAGTGATCCATGAGGATATTTTAGAAGCGGATGTATTGAAGATGATTACAGAAAAGCTGTCTTCCTATAAAACGATTAAAGTTGTTGCTAATTTGCCATATTACGTCACGACGCCTATTGTGATGAAGCTTCTCCAAGCTCGGCTTCCATTAGATTGTCTTGTTATTATGCTCCAGAAAGAAGTAGGCGAGCGGATGGTTGCTTCTCCAGGATCGAAGGCGTACGGCTCTTTATCAATTGCTGTTCAGTATTATACAGACGTGCATGTTGCTTTAAAGGTGCCTAAAACGGTATTCGTCCCAGCGCCACAGGTCGATTCGGTCGTGCTCCGTTTAGATCGAAAACTAGAGCCTCCAGTCACGATTCGTGATGAAAACTTTTTCTTCACGGTCGTACGCACAGCTTTTGCCAAGCGTCGAAAAACGCTATTAAACAATTTAATATCATTGTCTGTGCCGAACGGCCTTCCTGCGCTTTCAAAGGCTGACGTACAGGACACTTTAGCGCTGGGAGCGATTGATGGTAGCCGTCGAGCAGAAACGCTCTCTATTGCGGAGTTTGCCCAGCTTTCTAATCTTCTGTATGAGCGCTTCAGGCCATAATCACGATTTTCCAATGCCGTCATAGACTAATGTGGAAGTCATTGGACGGTAGGGGGAGTGGGATGCAATTGCAAGTCGGTGAGATTGTTGCGCGAATTTCATATAACAAAGATCTCCTTTTTCGGGTGGTGGGCATAAAAAATGATCCACCTGTAGCTGATCTTCTTGGAGAAGAGATTCGGTTAATGGCTGATGCCCCTTTACACGATTTAGAGCGAGTGGACGAACGAGAGAAGCAAGAAAAGCGTCATTATTTTGCAGAAAAAGCGAAAATGTCCTATCGCCTTTTTCGACAGGATCATTTGTTTCAACATGAAAAAAATCAGCAACGCATGAGATCTGCGTGTGAGACAAAACCCTTTCGGATGCCTGGAAAGGTACTTCATTTGGATGGTGACCCTGTCTATTTACAGAAATGTATGAAGCTATATGAAAAGCTTGAAGTTCCTGTATACAGTGTCCATATCAAGGAAGAAGAGATGCCAGATAAGATTACAGGACTGTTAGAATTGGCCAGACCCGATATTCTCGTCATCACTGGTCATGATGCATACGTGAAAAGTAAGGGAGAAAAAAGCGAGTTAAAAGCTTATCGCAACTCAAGATATTTTGCCAAAACGGTGTACGAGGCGCGACGACGTATGCCTCATTTAGATCAGCTCGCTATTTTTGCAGGTGCTTGTCAGTCGCATTTTGAATCGTTAATCCGAGCTGGGGCGAATTATGCTTCGTCACCTGGGCGAGTGAACATTCATGCGCTTGATCCTGTGTATGTCGTTGCCAAGCTCAGCTTCACCTCGTTTACGGAGCAGGTGAATACGTGGGACGTTTTAAAAAACACATTAAGCGGTGAGAAAGGACTTGGCGGTGTTGAAAGTCGCGGTTTATTAAGGCTGGGGCTTCCATATTCACCTTCTGAAAGTTTTTCGTAAAGCAACAAAATGATAGAGCTACACATATTTTTCTCAGCACTGGATAAATTAAATAAATAAAATCCGCAAAAATAAGTATAAATCTGTTGACACTTTAGCGGCGCCCTTGATATAATGTTAAATTTATTTTGACTTAGTTAGGGGGTTGTGGTATACTAAATCCAGTGAGGTGGTTGTGAGTGGGAAAAACGTTGACGGACATCAAAAGAACTTTGGATGGCCATCTAGGGCAGCGGCTCGTATTGAAGGCAAATGGAGGTCGCAGAAAAACAGTTGAACGCGCAGGAATCCTTGCTGAAACTTACCCATCAGTTTTTATTGTTGAGTTGGATCAGGAAGAGAATTCGTTTGAACGCGTTTCTTACAGCTACGCAGATGTTCTTACTGAAACAGTAGAGCTTATGTTCTTTGAAGACAATCAAGAAAAACTATCGTTGAGCGGGCAGTAGACATTTGTTTGCTGCTTTTTTCTTTGGTTTTTTAACATACTATCCTTTGCGGTGAAACATACTAATGATGCTGTTCACCAAAGGGGGTTTTTCGATTGGGAAGAAAAAGAGGCGTTATGTCTCCGGAGTTTAAAGAAGAGCTAGCAAAAGAGCTTGGTTTTTACGATACTGTCCAAAAAGAAGGATGGGGAGGCATAAAGGCTAGAGAAGCTGGCTCAATGACGAAGCGAGCGATCGAAATGGCCGAGGCCTATCTTGCTAAAGAAAAAAACAACCGTTAATTTGGAAGCAGTACGCCGGGGATTCCCGGCGTTTTTATTTTTTAGTAAGAGATCAATGAAGACGTGCTTCGTCTGATGAACAAGGCGACACAAAACTCTTCGTAATTTTTAATTGATTGGTACAGGCAGAGCGGATTTTTATGATAAA
This sequence comes from Litoribacterium kuwaitense, assembly GCF_011058155.1. NCBI lineage: Bacteria > Bacillati > Bacillota > Bacilli > Caryophanales > Bacillaceae > Litoribacterium > Litoribacterium kuwaitense. The sequence goes on from NZ_JAALFC010000026.1 coordinate 17,583, forward strand.
ATAGCGAAAGGTTATAAAGTACGATGCAGTTCGTTTGTTGGTTAGTGGAGGTGACATTGTGAAGCTGTTTATGAAAGCCCCAGCTAAAATTAATCTATCCTTGGATGTTTTGCATAAACGGCCAGATGGGTATCATGAAGTGAAGATGGTGATGACGACCGTTGATTTAGCTGATCGGATTGAATTAATCGAAGGGACGTCTGATCAAATCGTGTTAACTTCACAGCACCAATTTGTGCCAAATGACGAAAGGAATTTAGCATTTCGGGCAGCCAAGCTGTTAAAAGAGCGCTTTTCTATTCAAGAAGGTGTGCACATCGTATTGCACAAGCGAATTCCTGTAGCCGCTGGATTGGCAGGAGGAAGCAGTGACGCTGCAGCTGTGTTGCGGGGACTGAATCGGTTATGGAAGTTAAAATTGTCTTTATCGGAGTTAGCTGAGCTTGGTGCAGAAATTGGCTCAGACGTGTCGTTTTGTGTTCATGGGGGAACAGCATTAGCGACAGGTCGAGGTGAGGTCATTACGCCGTTACCGCCACCCCCTTCGTGTTGGGTCGTGCTCGCCAAGCCAGTCATCGGTGTATCGACAGGCGATGTGTACGGCAAGCTGCAAATTGATCGCATCAAGCATCCGGATGTCGAAGGAATGATGGATGCCTTGTACCGCCAAGATTATGATCAAATATGTGCGCTCCTTGGTAATGTGCTCGAGCCGGTGACGATGAGCATGTATCCGCAAGTTGCTTTGATCAAAGAGCAGATGCAGCGATTTGGGGCAGATGCTGTTTTAATGAGTGGGAGTGGTCCAACGGTCTACGCATTAGTTCAGCATGAATCCCGAATGCATCGTTTATATAACGGATTACGTGGTTTTTGTGACCAAGTGTACACCATTCGTATGGATGGCGAGCCACACTTAACTTGATGAAACACGTATGAATTGATACAATTTGGATTAAATATTCGGTTTTTTGGAGGTTGTGCGATGAAGTTCAGGCGCAGCGGTCGGCTTGTTGATATGACGCATTATTTACTTCAGCATCCACGCCAGCTTACGTCTTTGACTTTTTTGCGGAGAGGTATGATGCAGCTAAATCCTCCATTAGTGAGGATCTCGCCCTCGTAAAAAAGACGTTTGAGGATCAAGGTATTGGCTCCTTGCATACAGTTCCGGGAGCTTCTGGTGGCGTCAAGTATATGCCTGTTTTTCAACAGAAGGAGGCCGCTTCTGTTGTGAAAGAGATCACCGAGAGGCTGACGGAGGCGAATCGGATTCTCCCAGGGAATTATTTATATTTGGCCGATCTTTTAGGCGATACAAATTTAATTCATCGTGCAGCTCGCCTGTTTGCAGCTCATTTCGCGGCCGAGTCTGTGGACGTTGTCATGACTGTTGCGACAAAAGGGATTCCTTTAGCTTACGCAGTTGCTCATCATTTAGGGGTCCCAGTGGTTATTGTTCGTCGGGATAGTAAAGTCACTGAAGGGTCGACGGTATCGATTAATTATGTGTCAGGATCTACCAATCGCATTCAGTCAATGGTATTGGCGAAGCGTAGTTTACAGGAAGGTAGTCGGGTGCTGATCATCGATGATTTTATGAAGGCTGGCGGAACAATTAAAGGCATGATTAGTATGATAGAAGAATTTCAATCTCAACTTGTCGGTATTGGTGTACTTATTGAAGCAGAAGGGGAAGGAAAAGTACGGTTGGTCGATGAATATGTTTCTTTAGTGCGGTTGCTTGATGTTAATGCTGAGTCAGACCATATTCAAGTAAGTCGAGGCACGCTCTTTGAAGCAACATCTAAAAAGGAGGAATAAGCATTATGAAACCTGTTTATACAAAAGCAGCGCCGGAAGCCATTGGACCGTATTCTCAAGGGATCGTCGTGAACAACTTGTTTTATAGCTCCGGTCAAATTCCACTCACTGCTGAAGGTGAGCTTGTAGAAGGTGATGTGGTTGCGCAAACACATCAAGTGTTTAAAAACCTCGAGGCTGTACTGGACGCTGCAGGCGCATCGCTATCTTCTGTCGTTAAAGCGACAGTCTTCTTGAGTGATATGAATCATTTTCCGGATGTGAATGACGTGTACGGCTCTTATTTTAAAGATCATCAGCCAGCACGATCATGTGTAGAAGTTGCAAGGCTTCCAAAGGATGTCCAAGTTGAAATCGAAGTCATTGCCCTCGTAACAAATGCATAAAACATGGACAACTCCTTTACGCCTAAACAGGTGGAAAAGGAGTTTTTTAATGTTTTTAGTAGGATTTATTAAGTATTCTTTTTCCTAAAGCGTAAATCATTAGGAAAAATTTTTTTTGGAGGAAGGATTTCAGAATATTGTGTTGAATAATTGGGAATAAGTCTTTTTACAGGGAAAAGGTGGTGACATAAAGTGGAAGTGACAGACGTTAGATTACGCCGCGTGAATACCGAGGGACGAATGAGAGCGATTGCATCCATCACACTCGATCACGAATTTGTTGTTCATGATATTCGTGTTATTGATGGGAACAATGGTCTTTTTGTTGCCATGCCAAGCAAGCGGACACCTGATGGGGAGTTCAGAGACATTGCTCATCCAATTAACTCGAATACTCGTGGAAAGATCCAAGATGCAGTTTTAGCTGAATATCACAAAGCAGGAGCCATTGAAGAAGAATATGAAGAAGCTGGTGCTTCTTAATGCGATAGTAGAGGGCAACCCAAAGGAGAATAACTCCTTAGGGTAGCTCTCTTTTTTATCGTTAGGACATTAAGCGGTCTCATTTTCAATATAAGCCTTTTCGTTGAGAAGCTCTTCAACCGTGACAAAATCATAGTCGGTGGAGAGGTCTTGTAATAACTGATCCAAGGCTTTGACAGTATTCTGCAGGTCTTGTGACAATTCGCCGCCGTCGTGCATGAGAATGATGGCACCTGGCTCAATGTCTTTCTTTACAGTGGCGACGATGTCGTCCGCTGGCCTTTCCTTCCAATCCTCCGTGTCAATTGACCATAAAATGATCTTTTTGTCTGCTGCTTGGAGGGAGGTAACAGTTTCTATCGTTAATTCTCCAAAAGGTGGCCTGAAAAATAGCGGTGTTTTTTGCACGGCGTTAAAAATAATGTCGTCTGTATCAACGACCTCCTGTAGCACTTCAGAAGAATCTGTCTTGCTAATTCGAATGTGACTCGTCGTGTGGTTGGCGATCACGTGTCCTTCTTCCTCCATGCGCTGGAGGATGTCTGGATCATTTTTCGCTTTATCACCAATTACAAAAAACGTCCCTTTCGCATCATATTTTTTTAAGACATCAAGGATTTGTGACGTGTAGCGAGGATCGGGTCCGTCATCAAATGTTAGAGCAACGACGGGCTGTGTCGTTTGACTGCCGTTACGAAAAACGGTGTCAGGATACAAGGCGGAAAAATCAATTTGTGCAGCTGTCGATTCCTTTGGAAAATAACTGAACGTGAGTGACGTGATCGTCAATATAACGAGCGCTATACTGATGAGTGACCGTACTTTTTTTTGAGGTCTCCCTCTCATTGGCTTTCTTCTCCTTTCCTTGAAAACAAGGGCTTTTTAAGATATAGTTTTATTGATTAGATACCCATATTAAATGAAAGCTTGGCTATAAAATTTATCCCGTTGGAGGTAGCTCATGAGTGAACGGTACGCTGTTGTGTTGGCAGCGGGAAAAGGGACACGGATGAAATCAAAGCTATACAAAGTATTGCATCCAATATGCGGAAAGCCTATGGTGACACATGTCATTGATGCGCTGCAGCCGATCAATATGAACGAGATCATTACGGTCGTCGGTCACGGAGCTGAAGAAGTTCAAACCGTGCTAGAGGACCGCTCTCAGTTCGTGCTGCAGGAAGAACAGCTCGGGACAGCTCACGCGGTCATGCAAGTAAGAGAGCAGCTTGAAGGGAAATCGGGTGTGACACTCGTGATTTGTGGAGACACCCCGCTGCTCACCAATGACACGATCACAAAGCTGTTTGAAAAACATGAGGCGACTGGAGCGAAAGCGACAGTTTTAACGGCTCGTACGACGGCACCTGATGGTTATGGGCGCGTGATCCGAAACGAGCAGAATATCGTAGAGCGAATTGTTGAGCATAAGGATGCCACCGAAGAGGAAAGGCTCGTTCAAGAGATTAATACGGGAACATATTGTTTTGACAACCAAGCTCTTTTTGAAACGTTGACACATGTTGACAACGAGAATAGTCAGCAAGAATATTATTTACCAGACTGTATACATTTAATGCAGGCTCGTGGATGGACGGTTGCCGCATATGAGGCGGAGCATTTTCATGAAACCATCGGCGTCAATGATAGAGTGGCGCTTGCCGCGGCTGAAAAGGTGATGAGAAAACGGATTCTTGAACATCATATGAGGCAGGGTGTGACAATTGTTGATCCTGATAATACGTATGTCGAAGCGAGTGTAACGATTGGTCGAGACACTGTGTTGTTACCGGGGACGACGTTGCAAGGACAGACAACGATTGGTGAAGATTGTACAGTTGGCCCTCATACGGAGCTAAAGGATGCGACCGTTGGTAACGGTTCTACAATCAAACAATCTGTCGTTTATGATAGTGAAGTCGGAGATCATGTAGAAATTGGTCCTTACGCTCATCTACGTGGAAAAGCCTTTATTGGTGATGCTTGTCGCATCGGCAATTTTGTCGAGGTGAAGAAAACTACTTTTGGTCAGGGGAGCAAAGCAGCCCATTTAAGCTATCTCGGCGATGCTGTTATCGGGAAGGACGTAAATGTAGGGTGCGGCTCAATTACGGTGAATTACGATGGAAATAAAAAGCATCAGACACATATTGACGATGGTGCTTTCATTGGTTGTAACACAAATTTAGTTGCGCCAGTCAAAGTCGGTGAAAAGGCACTTGTTGCTGCTGGGTCTACCATTACAGAAAATGTGCCCGCTCACGCACTATCGATTGCTCGAAGTCGCCAAGTCAATAAGGAAGGGTACACTGAGACGAAGAAACAGGATTAAAAACGGAGGGTAAAACATGTCGTCAAACCAATACCTTGATTCAAATTTAAAGGTATTTACTTTAAATTCGAATCCAGAGCTCGCCAAAGAGATTGCTGAGCACATTGGCACCGAGCTAGGTGCATGCTCGGTCACACGCTTTAGTGATGGGGAAATTCAAATTAATATTGAAGAAAGCATTCGCGGGTGCGATGTTTATGTCGTTCAGTCTACATCAGATCCCGTCAATCAGCATATTATGGAGCTCCTTATTATGATCGACGCTTTAAAGAGAGCGTCGGCAAAAACAATTAATATTGTCATTCCATATTACGGGTATGCTAGACAAGATCGGAAGGCAAGGGCACGTGAGCCAATTACGTCAAAGCTTGTGGCAAACTTAATCGAAACTGCGGGCGCCTCTAGACTCATTACACTAGATCTGCATGCACCGCAAATTCAAGGATTTTTTGACATTCCGATTGATCATTTGCTAGGCGTTCCGATTTTATCGGAGTACTTTAGCGAAAAGAATTTTGAAGACACCGTCATTGTTTCTCCAGATCACGGCGGTGTGACGAGAGCACGAAAAATGGCTGATCGACTGAAAGCCCCTATCGCGATTATCGACAAAAGGCGACCAATGCCAAATGTAGCAGAAGTCATGAATATTGTCGGGCATATCGAAGGAAAAACGGCGATTTTGATTGACGACATCATTGATACAGCAGGAACGATTACGCTGGCAGCAAACGCCCTCATTGAAAATGGTGCCAAAGAAGTGTATGCTTGTTGTACTCATCCAGTTCTTTCGGGGCCTGCGATTGAACGTATCGAGAGCTCCAAAATAAAAGAATTGGTTGTAACAAATTCAATTGCCCTTCCAGATGCAAAACGAACACCAAAGATTACTGAGCTTTCAGTAGCTCCACTGATCGCAGAAGCAATTATCCGTGTACATGAGAAGCTCTCCGTGAGCACCCTGTTTGATTAAGGCATAAAAAGTCGTTTTAAATAGCATGAAAAAGGGAAAAGCTATGAAGTGACATAAAACCATATCATAATAGGAGTGACCGAAGTGGCACATACATTACATGCAAAACCTAGATCAATTGGTCAAAAATCAATCATAACAACGTTACGTAACGAAGGTTTTTTCCCAGCAGTTGTCTATGGATATAACATGGAAAACACGAGTGTGGCTGTTAGTTATGCTGAGTTTGTGAAAACGATTCGTGAAGCTGGACGGACAGGCGTGTTGGATTTAGCCATTGAAGACGGAAAAAACGTTCAAGTGATGCTGCATGATATTGAATTAGACCCTCTAAAGGATCAAGTTGTGCATGCCGACTTTATTGCTGTTGATATGAAAGCCGACGTTGAAGTTGAAGTACCCGTTGTGCTTGATGGGGAAGCAAAAGGGGCTAAAGAAGGCGGTGTCGTACAGCACCTTGAGCATAACTTGCTAGTACGTGCAAAGCCAGCGGATGTGCCTGAAAGCATTCACATTGCGATTAGCGAACTAGAGATTAATGATTCAATTAATGTAGGAGAGCTTACCGCAGACGGCAATTATGAAATTCTGACTGACCCAGAGACGACGATTCTCACTATTCAGCCACCATCAACAGAGGATGAGCTTGGAGAAGCTTCTGAAAGCACAGAGGAAGCTTCCGGAGAAGAGAGTGAATAAATAAAGACAGGAAAGGCGTGCCTGAAAAAAGGGACGCCTTTTTCGGAAGAGTATAGACGGAGGGACCTTTGTGAAGTGTATTGTTGGATTAGGAAACCCGGGCTTAAAGTATGAAAAAACGAGACATAATATTGGTTTTATGGTGATCGATGAGTTAGCAAAGCGATTCGGAGCGCGTTTAAATAGAGAGAAATGGAACGGTCATTACGAGAAAGTTCACCTCAACGGGGAAGACCTATTGCTGATTAAACCGCTCACTTATATGAATTTATCAGGTGAATGTGTTCGTCCGGCTATGGATTTTTTTTCACTCGTGCCAGAGGACGATCTGCTCGTCATTTACGATGATATGGATTTGTCGCCAGGGCGTATCCGCCTTCGGCATAAAGGAGGAGCAGGTGGTCATAACGGCATGAAATCGCTCATCGCTCATTTAGGTACACAATCGTTCAAGCGAATACGAATGGGTGTAGGGCGGCCACCTGAGCATGTATCCGTCGTTGATTATGTATTGCAGCCTTTTCATTCTGATGAGCTTGTTGCTGTTGAGCGGGCGATTGCTCATAGTGCAGACGCATGTGAAGCTTGGGCTAAACAACCGTTTGATCAAGTGATGAATACATTCAATCAAAAAATGATAGAATAGTTTAATCCCTCCTGGCTCATAATGGGAGTAGGCCAAATTCTTGTTGCCAGGAGGGACATATATGCTTATTTATCAATGCCGGCACTGTGGTGTAGAAATCGGCCGACTTCCTAAGACACGTGATACAGTCAAACGACTTGGGCTTCATGATTTAAGCTTGGAAGAACAGACACAGATGGTTGTTGAACATTCAGGAGCGACTCACATTAAGTGCATTTGTGAAAGCTGCGAGGAAGCGCTCGTTAGAATACCTGAGTATCACCAAATGGAGCGCTTCATACAATAAGGAAAAAGCTTTGGCGGTGAGCCAAGGCATTTTTCTGTTTTTTGCTTGAATCATCACCTCGATTTTAGAGAATACACTTGGCAGTAAGGAGGGCCTGCTATGATAGGGCTGCGACATGCCATCCTAGATAACAAAGAAATGAAATCGGTCATGCAAGGTTTAGATCAGAGGCTTCGTGAACAATTGGTGGCCGGTCTTTCGGGTTCATCTCGCGCATTAATGATGGCAGCGCTATATAAAGATACCGAGAGAACCCAATTAGTGATCACACATAACTTATTTCAAGCACAAAAAATATACGAGGATTTGCAAGAGCTCGTCTCTTCGCAGAACGTATTTTTGTACCCCGTAAACGAACTAATGGCTGCTGAAATTGCTGTAGCGAGTCCAGAGCTTAAAGCTCAGCGTCTTGAAGCCGTTAATTCACTAAGCCAAGGCAAAAAAGGGATTTATGTAGTGCCTGTAGCTGGACTTCGACGCCTCCTTCCGCCGCCGGATGTATGGAAGGCATGTCAGCTGACATTAGCGACAGGAAGCGATGTTGATGTAGCTGATTTGCTCGCGAAATTGATACAGATGGGATATGAGCGGGTAGGGATGGTTTCAGCGCCTGGTGAATTCAGTATGCGGGGTGGCATTGTCGATATATACCCGTTAACCGAGGAGTATCCATTCCGCATCGAGTTGTTTGATACAGAGATTGATTCGATTCGTTTTTTTCATGCAGATACACAACGCTCTAACGAGCAGGTTGAGTCAGTATCCATTGGACCTGCGACGGAGATTCTATTGCGAGATGAGCATTTCGATCGTGGTGCGGATCAATTAGAAGAACGTTTATCAGCGTCGTTAAAAACCATCAAAAACCAACAACTGAAGATAGATATTTCTGAAAATATTAAAGAAGAGATCGAGCATTTACGGCAACATCAACGTTTTCAGGAAATATATAAATACATGTCGTTATTCTATACAAAAAATTACAGTTTTTTGATTATCTTGACGAAGAAGCGATCGTCATGTTTGATGAAATTGGTCGAATCCAGGAAATGGCTTCTCATTATGATCAAGAAGAAGGCGATTGGCACACGTCGTTGCTGCAGCAAGGGAAGGCTGTATCAGAATTATCATTTTCTCATCCATTCCAAGATCTCGTAACGTCTGCGCCTGTACCAATGGTTTATTTTACGATGTTTTTGCGCCATATTCCACATACAAACCCGCAAAATATCGTGAATATGCTGTCTAGGCCGATGCAAGACTTTCATGGACAAATGAATTTATTAAAAACCGAGACAGAGCGTTGGACAGAAAATCAGTATGCGGTCGTTTTTTTAGGGGCAGATGAAGAGCGTGTCGAACGTCTGGAACGAATTATTGAGGATTATCAAATTAAGGCAACGGTGCGCAAGGAAACCGATGCCATTTTGCCGGGTCATTGTCAAATTATCCCTGGCGACTTAAATGCCGGCTTCGAGCTAAACGCTGACAAAATCGCCGTGCTGACTGAGAAAGAGCTGTTTAAAAAACAAACGAAAAAAATGAAGCGTCGGCAAAAAATATCGAATGCCGAACGGATCAAAAGTTACCAGGAGCTTAAGGTTGGCGATTATGTCGTTCATGTGAATCACGGAATCGGAAAATACTTAGGCATTGAAACGCTTGAAATGAAGGGCAATCATAAAGATTACTTATTATTGCGATATGCTGGGGATGACAAGCTGTACGTGCCTGTCGAACAAATCGACCAAGTCCAAAAATTTGTTGGTTCTGAAGGGAAAGAGCCAAAGGTATATAAGTTGGGCGGAAATGATTGGAAGAAAGTGAAGACACGCGTGCGGTCATCCGTGCAAGACATTGCCGACGACTTAATTAAAATCTATGCAGAACGTGAGGCAAGCAAAGGGTTCGCTTTTCCATCAGATGGGGATGAACAACGCGACTTTGAAGCTAAATTTCCCTATCAAGAAACGGAAGATCAGATCCGGGCCATTACTGAAATTAAGGAAGATATGGAACGCGAGCGACCGATGGATCGGCTTCTCTGTGGAGACGTCGGTTACGGTAAGACCGAAGTGGCGATTCGCGCCGCCTTTAAGGCGATCATGAATGAGAAGCAGGTCGCGTTTCTCGTCCCGACGACCATTTTGGCACAGCAGCATTATGAAACGATTAAAGAACGTTTTCAAGACTACCCAATTAATATCGGTTTGCTCAGTAGATTTAGGACGCGTAAACAACAAAACGAAACGATTAAAGGCTTGAAGCAGGGCAGTATCGATATTGTCATTGGCACCCATCGGCTGTTATCAAAGGATGTTCAATATCATGATCTAGGTCTCTTGATCGTGGACGAGGAACAGCGGTTTGGGGTCACGCATAAAGAAAAAATTAAGAAGCTAAAAGCGAATGTCGATGTTTTAACGCTTACGGCGACACCGATTCCGCGGACGCTGCACATGTCAATGCTTGGTGTGCGTGATCTGTCGGTCATTGAAACGCCACCGGAAAACCGTTTCCCCGTCCAAACGTATGTTATGGAATACAATCATGTATTTGTGAAAGAAGCGATTGAAAGGGAGCTGGCGCGGGGCGGTCAAGTGTACTTTTTATACAACCGTGTTGAAGATATTGAACGCAAGGCAGAAGAGATATCACTGCTTGTGCCTGAAGCTAGGGTCACGTATGCGCACGGAAAAATGAACGAAAGTCAGCTTGAAACGGTGATGTTTGACTTTTTAGAGGGAGAATTCGATGTGCTCGTTTCGACAACGATCATTGAAACGGGTGTTGATATTCCTAATGTCAACACACTCATTGTCCATAATGGCGACAAAATGGGATTGTCACAGCTGTATCAGCTCCGAGGCAGGGTTGGTCGATCGAACCGTGTGGCATACGCTTATTTCACATATCAGCGAGATAAAATTTTATCTGAGGTCGCAGAAAAACGATTACATGCCATTAAAGAATTTACCGAGCTCGGCTCAGGGTTTAAAATTGCGATGCGCGATTTGTCTATTCGAGGTGCAGGGAATTTACTAGGCGCTGAGCAGCATGGGTTTATTGATTCAGTCGGCTTTGACTTATATTCACAAATGCTGAAAGAAGCGATTGAAGAACGGAGAACCAAGCAGGATGCTGATGAGGTTACACCGACCGATGCAGAAATCCAGCTTGATTTAGATGCCTATATTCCTTCAACATATGTCAATGATGAGCGGCAGAAAATTGATATGTATAAGCGGTTTAAAGGCGTTTCAAGTTTGGAAGAAATACGTGATCTTCAGGATGAAATGGTGGATCGCTTTGGCGAATATCCAAAAGAAGTCGCTGATTTATTTACAATCACTCGGATGCGCATCCTTGCCAGTTACCATCAAATCGAGAAAGTCGTTGAGGAGAAAAAGCATTTACATGCGTTACTTTCAGACGATGCGACAAAAATGACAGATGCCGGCAAGCTGTTTGATATCGTTCACCAGCTCGGCGCTGAGGCGAGGGTTGGCACAGAAGGCTCTAAAATTAAGTTAATTGTTGATATAGATAAGGTTAAAGGTGCCTCTCCGTTTGATGTCATGGAGAAAATGATCATTAAGCTTGGCGACGCGAAAAAAGAAGAAGAAGTTGCTTCCTAAACACAACGATTTAATACACATTTGGGATTTTTTAAGAAATGTGTATAGATCGGCCAAGGTGATGGATACTAACAGTAAAGAATTGGTGAAAAACAGTAGCATATGTTTGCACCTAGTACATCCATCATCATGAAAGTGAGGCAACAGTGTATGAAAGCAACGGGAATCGTTCGTCGGATTGACGATCTAGGAAGGGTTGTTATTCCAAAAGAAATTAGAAGAACATTACGCATCCGGGAAGGAGATCCGTTAGAAATCTTCGTCGATCGAGATGGAGAAGTGATCTTAAAAAAATATTCCCCTATTTCCGAGCTAGGTGATTTTGCCAAGGAATATGCGGATGCGATTCATGAAAGCCTTGGTCACGTCATTTTAATTTGTGACCGTGACTCATTTATTGCAGTTTCCAGCGGTTCGAAAAAAGACTATCTGAATAAAAATGTAGGAAGCGATGTCGAAAAGGCGATGAGTGAACGTGCGCCAGTCAGCGGAGTTAATAAAAGTATTGAAGTCACTGACGGCATCGAAGAATCGTTATCTTCCTATACAGTAAGCCCAATTATTGCAATGGTGACCCGATTGGAGCGGTCATGATCTTATCCCGAGAAGAAACGAACATCGGTCAAACGGAAGAAAAAATTGCCGAGACCGCCGCTAGTTTTCTTGCAAGACAAATGGAGCAGTAAAAAAACCGCGCTCAGTTGGTCGGAGTACATCCGCCGGCTGGGCGCCGTTTTTAGTTGACTTCCCCTTTCGACATTGTAAAAATAAATATAATGTTAAAAACGCGTGAAACGAAACAGGTTATAATGATTGATACGGACAGATTGAAAAATGAGCTTTGAAAAAGCCACCAAGAATAGAAGGGAGGCTGCACGTAGAGAAACACCTCTCTTGTGCAAAGTATATGAAAATACAAATTGCCGGTTTAGGCGCTTATGATCCGACGCAAATGACTTTAGGTGTATACAAAGCAATTCAGCAAGCAGACGTCATTTTTACGCGAACGAGCCATCATCCAGCTCACACTGTTCTACTGGAAACGGGTAAGGAGATCATTTCTTTTGATTCGGTTTATGAGCATTCAGAGACGTTTGAAGATGTATATGTGAAAATTGCGAATACCATTATCGAGGAATCTGAGGACAAAGGGTCCATTCTCTATTGTGTGCCGGGACATCCGCTGGTGGCTGAAAAAAGCGTCCAGCTACTGCTTGAAAAAGGTCGCGAAAAAGGAATTTCTATCGATATTTTAGGTGGGCGAAGTTTTTTAGAGGATCTGTTTTCAACCCTATCTGTTGATCCTGTAGAAGGCTTTCAACTATTGGACGGAATGAGTTTTGCTTGGAAGTCGCTGCAATTACATACACATACGTTCATTATGCAAGTATTTAATCGTTTCGTCGCTTCAGATGTAAAGCTGCAGCTCCTTGAAAAATGGCCTCCTGAAACAAAGGTATGTGTTGTGACGGCCGCTGGTTCAGCGGAGGAGCGAGTAGACTGGGTGCCTTTACACGAATTGGATCATGAAGATCGATTTACTGATTATAGTACGTTGTATGTGCCACCAGCACAGGAAAAATCGCAAAGACTGCGCGACTTCTCGCAGTTGCGCGAGCTGATCTCGACGTTGCGTGGGCCGGAAGGCTGTCCGTGGGATCAGAAACAAACGCATCAAACGTTAAAACGATTTTTGCTTGAGGAAACTTATGAAGTGTGGGATGCGATCGATGACGAGGATGATGAGCAAATCGCTGATGAGCTCGGTGATATTCTTCTCCAAGTGTTGCTGCACGCTCAAATTGGCGAGGAGGAAGGTCGTTTTTCATTGGAAGATGTGATTGCTTCGCTCTCTGCGAAAATGATCCGCAGACATCCTCATGTGTTTGCTGACGTTTCCATTCATTCAGAAGGTGATATTCATGCGAATTGGGATGCGATTAAAGCGAAGGAAAAGGGGGCTGTTTCTCACGAGTCACGGCTTGATGGTGTACCTAACGCTGCTTCAACACTCCAAACGGCGTATGACTTGCAAAAAAAAGCGGCTAAAGCTGGGTTTGATTGGGAGTGTCGTGAAGATCTATGGGCAAAAGTGCAGGAAGAGATCGCTGAGCTTGATGAGGAATTGCATCATACTAGCGCCGAGGATCAATCCTCGCGTGAGGAAGAATGGGGAGATGTCATGTTTGTCCTCGTAAATATGGCGCGCCATTACGGCATTCACCCCGAAGTAGCGCTGCAAAAAACCATCAAAAAGTTTACATGTCGATTCCAATTCATAGAAAAACAAGTGGCTAAAGACACGAAAGCGTTTGAAGAATACACACTAGAAGAGCTGGATGTTTTTTGGGAGCAAGCAAAAAGGAGGAGAAAAAGAATGAGACTAGATAAATTTTTAAAGGTTTCCCGCTTAATTAAACGACGCACGCTAGCGAAAGATGTGGCTGAACAAGGAAGAGTCGCGGTGAATGGCCAGCCAGCTAAAGCAAGCACGAAGGTCAAAGTGGGCGATACTGTCGCCATTCAATACGGCAACCGAACGACGATTGCCCGAATTGATAAGCTTGTTGAAACGACGAAAAAAGAAGCGTCCGGAGAGATGTATACCATTTTAGAAGAAAAGTAACCGTAGCCTGAAGCTCTTGTTCTATTGCCTCGTCCTCCCTCATACATTAACAATGAAAGTGAGGGATGGCGATATGAATGAGACGCAGAAAATGGGGACAGCCCATCGAGACACACCCGATCACAGCGTCGTGATGAAAAATCGGAAAACGTTAGAGATTTCTGGTGTCCAACAGGTGGACAGCTTTGATAATGAAGAGTTTCTATTAGTGACAACGATGGGTTATTTAGCGATTCGTGGTCAGAATTTGCAAATGAAAAACTTGGATGTCGAGCAAGGTCATGTGTCCATCCGAGGAAAAGTTTATGATGTGATTTATTTGGACGAGCAACAGCAGGACAAAGCCAAAGGGTTTATAGGTAAGCTTTTCCGATGAGTATCACGGTGCAAATGGCGTCGTTGCTCGTCATGGTCGGCGCAGGTATTTGGTTAGGTGGTTCACTCGACACGTATCGCCGGGTGTGGCGTCGGGCATTTAAAAATGTGTGGCTCGCTGGCTTAAATGACTTCATTTTTGGGCGATCCAGGCGTTGCTCGTCTTTATCGCCCTCTGGTATGTCAATTACGGTGAGGTGCGATTTTACTTACTCCTGGCGTTGTTGCTCGGTGTTTCCATTTATCAAGCATTATTAAAAAAAGCATATTTAAGTGTGTTGAACGGATTGATTTCATGTATAATTACATTATCGCGTATAGTTAAAAAAACATTGACCATCCTCATTTGGAGCCCATTGGCTTGGATGGTTCATTTTGTCATCTTTTGTATACGCGCAATGGCAACCTTTTTATGGAAATGCTTTTATTGGATTTTTCGTACTTTCATCGGCGTGCCTGTTAAATGGTTTGCCGCATTGTGTTGGCGTATGCTGCCGAAAAGCGTCCGACGATTTTTCCAGCACTGGGAAGGAAAAGCCGTCGCTTTCAAGAATACATGCATCAAGTGGATAAAACGACTTAAAAGATAGGAGGACGCTGTGTGAGTGCATTGCAGAAGGAAAAGATCACCCAGATCAAATCATCTTATGTGGATCACGAATTAAAAAAACAACAGTACAAGCAGAAACGCAGAAGAGGCCTCATTCGGCGTTTGATTGCTTTTACGATCGTAGCTGCTGGTGCGCTGTTGATTATGGCAAACGTGATTCATTCGCAAACGTCGAGCATTGCAGAAAAAAATGCTCACAATGAAGAATTGAAAATCACAAAAGAGGCTCTCTTGGCGAAAAAGCAATCGTTGCAGGAAGAAATCACACATTTGCAAGATGAAGAATACGTTTTGGATATTGCGAGACGGGATTATTTTTATTCAAAAGAAGGGGAAATTATTTTTAAAAGATCGTCTGAATCCCCCTCATATTGACAGTTTACCGCTCTCATAGTTATAATAAAATTACATTTCATTTCTTAATTAGGTTTAAGGAGGAGCATTTTTTTTATGTCAATCGAAGTAGGCAGCAAGCAACAGGGAACTGTAACAGGCATTACCCATTTTGGAGCTTTCGTTGAGTTGCCTGGAGGTTCCACTGGTCTTGTGCATATTAGCGAGGTCGCTGACACCTATGTAAAAGACATCAAGGATGTATTAAAAGTCGGAGACAAAGTCGAAGTAAAGGTCTTAAATGTGGAAAAAGACGGCAAGATTGGTCTATCCATTAAAAAAGCAAAAGAAAAAGAAGGACAACAGCGTGAAAAAAGTGATCGACCTCCTTTCCGGCCAAGAGGCGGCGGACCGAGAAAAGGTGGCGGCAGCGTACAACCGGATAATTTCGAGGCGAAAATGAATCGTTTTTTAAAGGATAGTGAAGACCGTCTTGCATCTTTACGGCGAAATACCGATTCCAAACGCGGTGGCAGAGGCGCTAAAAGAGGTTAAACTTGCTGCTTATTTACAGAAATAAATAGAGATCGATCTAAACATCCGATTTTCGGGTGTTTTTTATTGCCAAGACATCGTTATCATCATGATAAATTAAATAAAATAATGATTGACTTTCGTTTGTGAATTGAATACAATATAACTTGTCCTGTTTGAAACAGTTTTCGATATGGCGGTGTAGCTCAGCTGGCTAGAGCGTACGGTTCATACCCGTGAGGTCGGGGGTTCGATTCCCTCCGCCGCTACCATATTTATTTGAAGGCCCGTTGGTCAAGCGGTTAAGACACCGCCCTTTCACGGCGGTAACACGGGTTCGAATCCCGTACGGGTCATCTTCGAAAAGAACTTCTCCATTTTTAAATGGAGGAGTTTTTTTGATTTGCTTAGTCACATGAGGTTACATCGCCCGACAGCGTTTACATAGATGTAAATCGCGAGTGCGTTTTTTCGTTGGAAAGGTACGTCATTCGCCTCAATGTGTTGTCGATTGGCGTATTTCTAATTTGGAACAATAGCCATTTTGCAAAAGGAATAAGCACTCGATGCTGTCATGGTGCACTTTAGAAATTGGTCGAACGGTTTTTAGGTATGGTCGGCTCAATCTGACAAAAAGTACCGGTATCATAAGCTATAATGATTCCCAAACCTTGGACAGGGAGTGGGGTTCTTCAATGCAAAAAGTTGAAAGCAGTGAAACACTTCGTAAAGAAACGCAATCATTAAAGCATTGGACAGACTTACGTAATGCAAAGGGTGCATGGGGGAAGCGTTTGAGTGAGCTGCTCTTCCAATCTGGGCTGCTTTTATTCGTCATCGGTTTCTTATTAGGACGAGCGCTCATCCTATCGACGATTGCTCCATTTGCGACCGCTTTTTTCGCCGCTGTTTTTGTCATTAAAAAAGAAAAGACAGGGGTAACGACAATGGGGCTGTTATTAGGGGCAACAGTCGCTTCGGTTTCACAAGGCTTTTATACGGGAGCATCGATTTTGTTCTTTCTATTGTTTTATGCAGCACTTAAGAAAGTATGTAGAAAACAATGGAAGGTGTTGCCTCTCGCTACATTACTGGCAACGTTCAGCGGTCGTTTAGTGGTGACGTACCTCCTTACGCAGCAGGTCGAGTCTTTAAGCATATGGCTGGCGGCTGTAGAGGCTTCTTTAAGCTTTGTATTGGCTATGATTTTTTTACAGACCATTCCGCTCATTAGTGCCCGCCGCCGTCGACAAACATTAAAAAATGAAGAAATGATTTGCTTAATCATATTGGTGGCATCGATTTTGACGGGAACGATCGGCTGGTCGTGGGCAGGACTCTCTGTTGAACATATTCTTTCTCGGTATCTCGTGCTTCTTTTGGCGTTCAGCGCTGGTGCAACTATTGGTTCAACGGTCGGCGTTGTGACTGGGCTTGTGTTAAGTCTTGCCCAAGTTGGAGATATGTACCAATTGTCTCTTCTTGCCCTCGCTGGTTTATTAGGCGGTTTATTAAAAGAGGGAAAGAAACCAGGAGTCAGTGTCGGTCTTTTATTAAGTACATTGCTTATTGGTATGTATATGCATACCGTAGATGGGCTAGCACCATTAATTATGGAGTCCATGGTCGCAATTTCTCTATTTTTACTGACACCAGGCCGAGTGACTGGTCAGCTCTCTTCCTATATTCCTGGAACGCACGAATATGCACTCTCACAGCAACAGTATTTGCGGAAGGTCCGCGATGTGACAGCCGGACGAGTAGAGCAATTTTCGCAATTATTTCAAACGCTTTCATCGAGTTTTAAAGTGCCTTCTACCGTTAAAGAAGTAGAGTCAGAAGAAGAGGTCGACTATTTCCTTAGCTATGTGACGGAAAAAACGTGCCAGCTCTGTCCGAGAAAAGAGCATTGCTGGGCGAAAAATTTTGATGAGACTTATGGCATGATGCAACAATTAATGAAAGAAGCAGAAAAAGCAGAGGAAATTAAAAATGGTCCGTTAAAACGCAAGTTACAGTCACATTGCATTAAGTCAGATCGTGTGCTGGCTGCTGTGCAAAAAGAGATGTCCATTTATCACGCAAATCAGCAGCTCAAGAGGCAGATGCAGGAGAGTCGGCAGCTTGTGGCCGATCAGTTGTTTGGAGTGTCACAAGTGATGGGTGATTTTGCAAAAGAAATTCAACGAGAACGAGATCATCATCAAAATCATGAAGATAGTATATTAGATACATTAGAAGGTTTAGGAATTGAAATTGACCACGTAGACATCTATTCGTTAGAGCCTGGAAATGTCGACATAGAGATTACGGTGCCTGCCTCATTTGAATACGGAGAAGCTGATAAAATTATTGCCCCGATCTTATCCGATATTCTGCAGGAAACAATTACAGTGCATCGGGAGGAGAAGTTAAATCCAGACGAAGGGGCTTGCTTCATTACCTTTGTGTCTAATCAGCGCTTTAAAATTGAATCCGGTATGGCGAATGCAGCCAAAGGTGGTGCGTGGATTTCGGGTGATAGTTATTCAGCGATTCACTTAAATAAAAATAAATACGCGATTGCCATTAGTGATGGAATGGGAAATGGGGAGCGTGCCCATAAAGAAAGCTCCGAAACGTTGCAGCTTTTACAAAGTATTTTGCAGTCAGGAATAGAAGAGCGTATTGCCATAAAGTCAGTGAATTCCGTGCTCTCATTGCGCACAGAGGAGGAGATGTTTTCTACGCTTGATTTAGCAATGATTGATTTACAGGATGCTACAGCTAAATTTGTGAAAATTGGCTCGACGCCAAGTTATATTAAGCGTGGTAACCAAGTTTTGAAAGTGGAATCAGGTAATTTACCGATCGGTATTTTACGCGGAGAGTTTGATGTCGATGTCGTCAGCCAGACATTGAAGGCTGGAGATATTCTTATTATGATGAGTGATGGTATTTTTGAGGGACCTAAGCATGTTGAAAATTATGATGTTTGGATGAGGAGGAAAATTAGAGAGCTAGCAACAGAGGAACCTCAAGCGATTGCGGATCTGTTAATGGAGGAAGTCATCCGGACTCGCCAAGGCCAAATTGAAGATGATATGACTGTAGCTGTGACAAAAATTGAACATAATCACCCTCGCTGGGCAACCTTTTCTGCCAGCCATAAAAAAGCCCAATAGGACGGAGGTATAGATTGCGCTATGTTGGTCAAAAATGGGAATAGCCTAATGGGAAGGTGATTTCATGAAGAAGCAAGGGACATTAAAGCAAATTCTTTTACTGACAGATGGGTGCTCAAATCAAGGAGAAGATCCACAAGCAATCGCACTTCTTGCGAGAGAGCGTGGCATTACGGTTAACGTTATCGGTATTTTAGACGAAAGAGCTCGGGATGATCACGGCCTTGAGGAAGTGGAGGCGATTGCTCAAGCAGGTGGCGGTGTTAGTCAGATTGTATATTCAAGTCAGCTATCACAAACTGTGCAAATGGTGACACAACAAGCGATGACTCAAACTTTGCAAGGGGTTATCAATCAAGAGATTCAATCCATTTTAGGGAAGGACAAGCTCATTGAAGACTTGCCCCCAGAAAAGCGTGGGGAAATTGTTGAAGTCGTAGACGAGCTCAGTGAAACTTCTACACTGGAGGTTGTTGTGCTTGTCGATGTGAGTGCGAGTATGAAAACGAAGCTGTCTACAGTGAAGGAAGCACTGCTCGATTTGTCGGTTAGCCTTGATTCCCGAAGTGGCATGAATGCTTTTTCAATGCATATATTTCCCGGGAAACGATCGGATGCAGATGAAATATTGCCGTGGACACCGGATTTATCAACGATAGCAAATATCTTTCCGAAGCTCACATCGGGTGGGATTACACCGACTGGTCCAGCTTTGCAACAGGCTCTCGAAGCCTTTGAAAGTAAGCATCAGTCTAAAAAGCGTCGAGAAGCGGTGAGTGATTTTGAGTTTAGGGAAAAAGCAGAATAGGCTCCCTCGCAATGACGAGACGATTATCGGAAAGTGGAATGGTCATCGCTATCGAGTGCTTCGTTTGATCGGTCGAGGTGCGACAGGTTCGGTTTATCTTGTCGAAAGGCGTGGCGTTCATTTTGCCTTAAAAATAAGCAATGAATCGATGAATGTATCTTCTGAGGTGAATGCTCTCAGACATTTTTCACATTTAAATGACGCTTCTGTAGGACCAGAGCTCATTGATGTAGATGATTGGACAGGAACCGGAGGGCCGCCTGTCCCTTTTTATGTTATGGAATATATCCAAGGTGTGCCTTTTTTAGGGTATGTTCAAGATAAAGGTTCCTTTTGGTTAGGTGTTCTCATCGTGCAATTGCTAGCGGATCTAGAGCACCTTCACCGGGGAGGATGGGTATTTGGCGATCTAAAGCCTGATAATTTAATTGTTACAAGTCATCCCCCTAAAGCGCGGCTACTGGATGTTGGTGGTACAACAAAGATTGGAAGAGCTGTGAAAGAGTATACAGAATTTTATGATCGCGGCTATTGGGGCTGCGGTTTAAGGAAGGCAGAGCCAACCTACGATTTGTTTTCTATTGGTATGATTATGATCCATGCCTTATACGGGCGGCGGTTTCCTAAAAAGGAAGGGGAAGGGTTGCAACAATTAACTCACCAGCTTGCCTCTTTCCCACCTCTTTATCAGCGTGTCATTAAAAAGGCACTAAACGGTACGTATTCGAGTGCTGCCGATATGAAAAAAGAGCTTTCGTCAGGTTTGAGTGAGAAGGTAGTTAGGCAAGCGCCTAAAAGGGCGCGTTCGCATGCTGCAACGAGGCGACGTCCTGTGCATACATCCCGGCAAAACAAACAAGTGAGAAAGAAAAAAACAAAAAAGAAGCTCTGGAAAACGATCGTTAAGGAAACGCTCTGGATTGGTGTGATATTAAGTGCTTTGTATGTATGTATTCTTTTATTATATCGGTAAGCGAATTTTAAATGTCCCTCCTTGTGGTCTTGTTTTGAGTAGTGGTAAGATAAGCGTTAGTGAAGCTGTTTATTTGCATGTTGAAAGGAAGGTCGCGGATGCTTGAAGACGTCAAAGACATTTTGACAGAAGAGAATCTGATCTTTCCAGGGGATACATTAATTGTCGGTGTTTCAGGAGGCCCAGATTCAATGGCGCTTCTCTACACACTGAATACTTTAAAGAAAGACTTTGCTTTAACCATTGTCGTCGCTCATGTCAATTATCGCCTAAGAGGTTCAGCATCCGATCAGGATGAATTGTTCGTTCAGCGCATTTGTCACGATTGGGATGTGCAATTTGAGGGTACACAAATGGAAGATCCCTCCTTTATTAAAAGCGGACATTCATTGCAAATGGCTGCACGAGAGGAACGTTTTCATTATTTTATTCAGTTGGCAAAAAAGTATAAGGCTGCCGCCATCTGTCTAGGTCACCATGGGGATGATCAAATGGAAACGATGTTATTGAGATTGGTAAATGGTGGCAGCCCAAGCAGTTTGGTCGGTTTGCAGTTTAGGAGGTATCACTCTGGCTTTCGTATTGTTCGGCCAATGCTAGGGTTAACGAAGTCTGAGGTTTTGCAAGGGTGTCGTTTACATCGCATTCCTTTTCGTCTAGATGATACGAATGAAAAAAGGGACTATGTGAGAAACCGCCTTCGCCATGACGTCCTTCCTCTGTTGAAATTAGAAAACCCCCAGGTGCATGAACGTTTTCAAGAGATGAGTCGCCAGCTTTTAGAAGACGAGATGGTTCTGCATGAAGGTGCAAATAACCTTTATCGAGAGTGTTTTACGACAACTGAAAGTGGGATCGTTCTGCACGATATCCCGTCCTTTTTAAACCAACCTCCCGCATACACGCGACGCGCGATTCGAATCATGTTAGCAAATATCCATTCGTCGTTTGCACCAGGCCGATTGCCGACGCACCGAATTGACTCTTTGATGACATGGCTTCGTGAGGGTAAGGGCATATTTCAATTTGGTCATAACATCGAGTCCATTCGAGAATACGAAAAAGTTTATTTCTACAACAAAGAGCGGATTGACGACACGGCAAAACCCGTTTCAATCCAGTCACACATGATTCAAAAATCAGATACACATGTCGATGTTCAAGAAGGTCATCTGTTTGTTGAAGGGTCATCATCTGCTCGCCATGATCGTTGTGAGATCAATGGTGAAGAGCGCTTGTCGATTCGTCTAAAGGACGAAGATTTTCCGTTGAAATGGAGAGTGAGGCAATCGGGTGATCGGGTCATTATTCCTCACGTCGGCACGAAAAAAGTATCGAGAATCATGATTGATCGTAAAATACCAGCATCCAAAAGGGGGACATGGCCCTTGCTCGTTACTGCACGAGGGTTTGTGATTTGGGTCATAGGCTTGCAAGAAGGCGTTGTTCCTGATGCAAATGAGGATGATGAGTTATTTTATTTTACATATTTCAGCGAAGCCAAAAACAGGGGGCACATGAATGATGAGAGATGAGATTGAATCTGTACTAATCACCGAGGAAGCCATTCAAGAAAAGATTCAAGCGTTAGCAGCTGTATTAACCGAGGAGTACAATAATAGGTTTCCGCTGGCGGTCGGAGTTTTAAAGGGCGCGATGCCATTTATGTCTGACCTGCTCAAGCGAATGGATACCCATCTTGAAATGGATTTTATGGATGTATCCAGTTATGGAAAAATACAATCTCCTCAGGTGAGGTAAAAATTATTAAAGACTTGGATACTTCAGTAGAGGGTAGGGACATATTAATCATTGAGGACATCATCGACAGTGGTTTAACTTTGCATTATCTTGTTGATTTATTTTATCATCGAAAGGCAAACTCTGTGAAGATTGTCACCTTGTTGGATAAGCCAGGTGGTCGTAAAATTGACATTGTTGCTGATTACATCGGATTTGAAGTTCCAGATGAATTTGTCGTTGGTTACGGTCTTGATTACGCTGAGCGCTACCGGAACCTTCCTTATATTGGAATATTGAAGCCGGAGATTTATCAGTCTTGAAAAATGTTCACAGGATATCCAATTGTATAGAATCTGAAGACGCGCACATAAGGGCTATATGTTGTATACGTAAAAATGATTGTGGTACTATTTACTATAGTTTGTGTTTGCTGGTGGGAGGAGGTAAGGAATGAATCGGATTTTCCGAAATACACTATTCTATTTGATTATTTTCTTGGTTGTCATCGGAGTGGTTACCTATATTAACGGCGGCAACCAAAACTCAGAACAACTGAACTATACACAACTGATGGATAATCTTGAGCAAGGGAATGTCGAAAAAATTCAACTCCGTCCTGAGCGAGGTATACTCGAGGAAGAGGAATGCTGAGCTCGTATGAGGAAGGCGAATTTTTCATTTCGTACGTTCCAGACACTTCAGGATTGTATGAGCAAATTGAGAGCCTTGCAAATGAGCAAAATGCGGATGTCACATACCAACCAGCAGAAGAAGCTAGCGTTTGGTTAACTTTCTTTACAACACTCATCCCGTTTGTCATTATCTTCATTCTTTTCTTCTTCTTGTTGAATCAGGCACAGGGTGGCGGAAGCCGTGTCATGAACTTCGGTAAAAGTAAGGCGAAAATGTATACCGAAGAGAAAAAGAAAGTGCGCTTTAAAGATGTTGCCGGCGCAGATGAAGAGAAACAGGAGCTTGTTGAAGTTGTCGATTTCCTTAAAGATCCACGTAAGTTCTCAGACGTTGGAGCACGAATTCCGAAAGGGGTCTTGCTTGTAGGACCTCCAGGTACTGGTAAAACGTTGCTTGCTCGTGCAGTTGCCGGTGAAGCAGGAACGCCATTTTTCTCGATTAGTGGTTCTGACTTTGTTGAGATGTTTGTCGGTGTTGGTGCGTCAAGGGTGCGTGACCTCTTTGAAAATGCAAAGAAAAACGCGCCATGTATCATTTTTATTGATGAAATTGATGCAGTGGGTCGCCAGCGTGGTGCTGGACTCGGCGGCGGACACGACGAGCGTGAACAGACGTTGAACCAATTGCTTGTGGAGATGGATGGTTTTGGAGTCAATGAAGGCATTATTATCATTGCAGCGACAAACCGTGCAGATATTCTTGACCCAGCCCTTTTACGCCCAGGCCGTTTCGACCGGCAAATTACGGTTGACCGTCCAGATGTGAAGGGTCGTGAAGAAGTATTACACGTACACGCGCGTAATAAACCGCTTGATGAGTCGGTAGATCTTAAAACGATCGCGATGCGTACACCAGGATTTTCCGGTGCTGATTTGGAAAACCTGTTAAACGAAGCAGCTCTTGTTGCCGCAAGGGAAGATAAAAAGAAAATTGAAATGTTGCATGTGGAAGAGGCGATCGACCGGGTCATTGCTGGTCCAGCGAAGAAAAGTCGTGTCATTTCCGAGAAAGAGCGAAACATCGTCGCTTATCACGAAGCCGGTCATACAATTATCGGGATGGTTTTAGATGAGGCTGACATGGTGCATAAAGTGACGATTGTGCCAAGAGGTCAAGCTGGCGGTTACGCAGTCATGCTGCCAAAAGAAGATCGCTACTTTATGACAAAGCCAGAGCTGCTTGATAAAATTACTGGTCTCCTTGGTGGGCGCGTAGCTGAAGAAATTACCTTTGGTGAAGTGAGTACGGGAGCTCATAATGACTTTCAACGATCGACCGGAATTGCTCGCCGAATGGTGACCGAGTTCGGTATGAGTGACAAACTTGGTCCGCTGCAATTTGGGCAGTCCCAAGGTCAAGTGTTCTTAGGTCGTGACATTCAAAATGAGCCGAACTACAGTGATGCGATTGCTCATGAAATTGACTTGGAAGTGCAAAGCTTCGTTAAAGAAAGCTATGAACGCGCACGTCAAATTTTAACTGAGAATCGAGATAAACTAGAGCTTGTAGCTCAAACGCTCTTACGTGTCGAAACCCTCGATGCTAAGCAGATTAAAAGTCTGTTTGAGACAGGTACTTTGCCAGAACCATCTTCAGATGAAGAAGATGAGGTTAAGGTAAATATCCAGTCGAAGAAAGAAGACGTCTATGAAGAAACGACGAATGTCACAGACGTTGATGAAGAAAAGAAAAAAGACGAATAATCGTTGTGGAGTGTAGACAAAGTCTAGAATGGCTTTGTCTACAACTCTTTCTAGGGACATGTAGAAACCTTGCTCGATTCGGCTTCGATTGTATGACAAGCGAAGTCAGAACCTTAGTTCAAGCAGCAGAACGTGTTCGGTGAGCCGCGGTGAATGAAAATGTGTGCCGAGATCGTCCAGCAATACGTTCGTTAGATGAGGCGCGCTGATGGTTGGGCAAGCAACCCGTACGTTTGTAGGGGATAAGGCGGGCTAAATAGAAGTGACTGTCTCAGGCTGACGACAGAGGCCGTTCTTTCTGGAGCGCTCTTCTAGTTCAGCCTTTTTATCATCAATCCTTCCGTAGGAGTTGATCAGATGATTGTCGTCATTGATGTTGGCAATACACATACAGTATTTGGCGTGTTTCAGCAAGGTGCACTTCAAGCACGCTGGCGTTTTGCCACCGATGTTTATCGCACAAGTGATGAGTATGCGGTGTTACTCCGCTCTTCATTTCAATCGGCTGGATTGACAATGGAGCAGGTCAAAGGTTCTATCGTAGCGACGGTTGTTCCGCCTTTGTTGCGAACGATTCAAGTGATGTGCAAAGCGTTATTTGGCCATGCAGCAGTTGTCGTCGGCCCCGGAATTCGCACAGGGCTCAATATTATGACAGATCACCCAAGTGAGGTAGGAGCTGATCGGATCGTCAATGCCGTCGCTGCATTGACGCGTTTTCCAGTCCCGCTCATTATTATCGACTTTGGCACAGCGACAACATTCTGCTACATTAATGCCAAACGACAATACATGGGTGGGGTGATCCTTCCTGGATTACAGCTTTCTGCCGATGCGCTTTATGAAAAAGCGTCGAAGCTGACACGCACAGAATTGACGCGACCGCTAGGCGTCATCGGGAAAAATACGACGAGCTCCTTGCAGTCTGGGTTATATTACGGTGGGGTTGGACAAGTCGAAGGTATTGTATCGCAGATCAAGGAAGAAGCTAATGCTGAGCCAACAGTTGTAGCAACGGGCGGCTTAAGTACTTTTTTAGCAAAAGACCTTCCGTGTATAGATGTAATAGACCCTCACCTTACGTTAAAAGGCTTATACGATTTGTATGTGAAAAATGAAAGGAGCATCTAAATGTCAGACTATCTAGTTCGTGCACTTGCGTTTGATGGAAACGTTCGAGCTTATGCTGCTCGAACGACAGAAGCTGTAAAAGAGGCTCAAAAGAGACACACGACCTGGCCGACTGCTTCAGCGGCTATGGGAAGAGCAATGACTGCTGGTGTTATGATGGGGTACATGATCAAAAATGGGAAAAAAATCACGATTACGATTCAAGGTGGCGGACCGATTGGTGCCATTGTCGTCGATGCTACACCGACAGGAGATGTGCGTGCTTACGTATCCAATCCGCATGTACATTTTGATTTAAATGAACAAGGAAAGCTTGATGTTCGCCGAGCTGTTGGTGTAGATGGGTTTTTATCTGTTGCCAAAGACCTTGGTCTGCGCAATCATTTCACTGGGCAAGTTCCTATTATTTCCGGAGAACTTGGGGATGATTTTACGTATTACTTCGTTCATTCGGAACAAATTCCATCTGCTGTTGGTGTTGGGGTATTGGTCAACCCTGATAACAGTGTTTTAGCTTCAGGGGGCTTTATTATTCAGTTAATGCCAGGCGCTAATGAAGAGATCATTGCTTTTATCGAGAAGCGTGTCCAGAATATGACGCCTGTTTCAAAGCTGATTGAAGAAGGGAAGACACCTGAGGAGATCATTGAAGAAGTACTGGGAGAAGGAGAAGCGCAATTTTTAGACCGACAGCCAGTAGCGTTTCGCTGCCAGTGTTCAAGAGATCGTTTTTCTGCAGCAATTATTTCGCTAGGCGCTGGAGAAATTGAAGATATGATTGTAGAGGATGGGCAAGCAGAAGCAGAATGCCATTTTTGTAATGAAAGGTACTATTTTTCAAAAGATGAATTGGAAGAGATGAAAAAGGAAGCTTTGAGTGTATAACGACCTTCAGCGGAATACGCGGCAAATTAAATTGACAGACAAGTGTAGCGGATGTTACATTATTAACATATAATAAACCTATAAAAATACTTGGTTTTGAGGAGTGGGAACATGGCGGTTGTCAACTCGATTGTCGATCTCATTGGCAATACACCGGTCGTAAAACTAAATAGAGGCGTCGATGAGTCATCTGCTGAAATTTATCTCAAGCTGGAATATCAAAATCCTGGAAGTTCTGTGAAGGATCGAATCGCTTTAGCCATGATTGCAGCTGCAGAGAGAGAAGGAAAAATAAAACAAGGTGACACCATTATTGAGGCGACAAGTGGTAATACTGGAATTGGCCTAGCTATGGTTGCGACGGCAAAGGGCTATAAAAGTATTCTCGTTATGCCTGATACGATGAGTATGGAGCGCCGAAATCTTCTCAAAGCGTATGGCGCAGAGCTTGTTTTGACACCGGGAAGCGAAGGGATGAACGGCGCTGTCGTTAAAGCTGAAGAGCTTGCAAAAACACATGGCTATTTTCTTGCCGAGCAATTTAGAAATAAAGCCAATCCCGAAGTCCATCGCCAAACGACGGGACCGGAAATTGTCAAAGACTTTCCTGACGGCTTAGATGCATTTGTTTCAGGAATTGGCACTGGCGGCACAATAACAGGAGCAGGAGAAGTTTTAAAGGAAGCTTTTCCTTCCATTCGGATTGTTGCTGTCGAACCAAAGGATTCCCCGATCTTAGCTACTGGAAAACCGGGTCCTCATAAGCTGCAAGGCATTGGGGCAAACTTTGTTCCTGACACTCTTAACACCGACATCTACGATGAAATTATTCATGTCTCTACAGAGCAGGCGTTTGAGCACGCTCGGGAAACGGCACGGATACAAGGAATACTTGGCGGAATTTCATCGGGTGCGGCTGTTTACGCAGCTAAAAAAGTAGCTAAGGAATTAGGTGCAGGTAAAAAAGTGCTTGCCATTATTCCCAGCAATGGGGAGCGCTATTTAAGCACGCCTCTTTATCAATTTGGAGAGGAATAATGGACTCGGCGAACTATAGACAGAGCGGAGAAAACACCACACTCATGTTATCGTTGAGGCGTGGTGTTTTTGTATGTTTTTTATTGGGAATCTTTTACTTTTTGAGTTTGCGTTGACAAGGCGGGTGTTGGATTATAAAAGTTGAGTAGATTTACGAAAAAGGAGAAGAAGCATGAAGACATATACCCCCTACGGAGAAACAGAATCTCTCCCATCGAATTGGTTTGCACGCATTCAAGAGATCCTTGAGCAAGAAAATGAAGCGATATGGCTGGACAGTGCTAAAGATGGACGTTGGAGCATACTCGCTTGTCAACCAGAAGCCATCATTGAAAGCAAGAATGGAGTGATTTCACATCGAGTAAATACAAATGGAGGTTTTATCGAGCATTCCAGCGATGGTGCGATTTTTCAATACCTAAGTGAAGCGCTTAACAGACATAACGCAACAATTCCAGAAGGTTACCCCCCATTTTGCGGTGGAGTGCTTGGTGTTTTTGCTTATCCTACCGTCACTGAGTATGAACCAATCAAGCTTAATTCCCCAAACGATTTACATACCCCTGATGTGTATACATTTTTAACGAAAGAGCTGCTCGTCGTCGATCACTTAGCCAATGAGATTTGGTTTATCGTTGAAGCTGGGGCTGATCAGGAAAGAAGGATGAATCTGTTGCGTAACCGATGGAATCATTTGTCGCAAATCCCTGAGAAAACTGAACGTGACACTAATGATTTTTTAAACGATTTGCAGTATGATGAACATACCGCACACGTCCAGTTCGCTTTTAAGGAGCAACAATTTACCGAAGCCGTCGAAGTCATTCAGTCATATATTGCCAGTGGGGATACCTTTCAAGTCAACTTATCTGTTAGGCAGGAACGCCCCCTTTCTGTAACGGGGCTGGACGTTTATCGCCATTTGCGAACTTTAAACCCTTCTCCTTATATGGCATTTATTAAGGCGCGGTCGTTTACTTTAGTGTGTGGGTCACCGGAACTTCTTGTTGAAAAGAACAACAACGAGGCGATCACGAAACCTATTGCTGGCACAAGGTCACGCGGAAAGACATCTGAGGAAACAGCCGCTTTGGCTGAGGAGCTGCGCACGAACGAAAAAGAACGCGCAGAGCATGTCATGCTCGTCGACTTAGAAAGAAATGACTTGGGGAAAGTGTGTGAGTATGGGTCAGTGCACGCAGATCACTTTATGAGCATTGAAGAATATTCCCACGTCATCCATTTGGTCTCCCAAGTATCTGGACGCCTTAGTGATCAAGCTGATCCGATGCATTTGTTTCAAGCTGTTTTTCCAGGTGGAACGATTACCGGTGCTCCGAAGCATCGGACGATGGAGATTATTGACGAGTTGGAGCCTCACAGCAGAGGATTTTATACAGGATCGGTCGGTTGGATAGGATACGATGGAAATATGGTGATGAATATCATTATACGGTCCATGCTCGTTCAACAAGAGTGTGCCTATGTTCAATCAGGTGCCGGTATTGTATATGATTCTGTAGCGCGTTGGGAGTTTAAAGAAGCATTAAAAAAATCGGCAGCGGTATGGCAGGCAGTCAGCCATGCAGAAGCAGAGCAGAGAATTAAGCATGAGAAGAGGAGAGATGAGCATGATCTTAATGATTGATAATTACGATTCGTTTACTTATAATCTCGTCCAGTACATTGGAGAAATGGGAGAAGAGATTGTCGTATATCGAAATGATGAAATGACGGTAGATGACATTCTGCAAAAAAATCCGAAAGCTGTCATGATATCACCAGGACCGTGTTCTCCTGATGAAGCGGGTATAAGTCTTGAAGCGGCAAAGCGTCTGCCACAACATGTACCGGTGTTTGGCGTATGTCTCGGACATCAGTCGATTGCGCAAGCTTATGGTGGCCGAGTCATTCGAGCCAGTCGATTGATGCATGGGAAGACGTCCCCGATTCATCACGATGAAAAAACGATTTTTCGTGGCATTGAGCAGGATTTTATTGCGACACGCTACCATTCATTAATTGTGGAGCGAGAATCTTTACCCGCTTGCTTCGACATTTCTGCTGAAACAGCAGAAGGGGAAATTATGGCCATTCGCCACAAAACATTGCCTATGGAAGCTGTGCAATTTCATCCAGAGTCCATCATGACCGCGGCAGGAAAACAATTGCTACAAAATTTTTTAGAAGAATATACCGAAAGCAGGAGGCAACCTTCGTGCACATGTTCGTAAATGGTGTCGTGAAACCAGTAAGCGAAGTCGCGATTTCTCCTTTAGATCACGGGTTTTTATATGGCGCCGGCTTCTTTGAAACTTTTCGCACATACGACGGTCATCCTTTCCTTTTCGATGACCATTGGGCACGGCTGCGAGAAAGTGCTGAGGCGCTGCAAATGTGTTGGCCATGGAGTAAGCAGTCGATTTTGGCGGGACTCAAGCAGTTGCTTGAGCTTGAAAAGACGACAAATGCCTATATCCGTTTAACGGTGACGGCCGGTAATGAAGGTATTGGTATTTCAAATCTACCGTATCAAAATCCGAATGTATTCATGTATAGCAAACCACTGTCAACGCATGCCCCCACGGTAAAGAGGGGGCACTTTTTGCGTACTCGTCGCAGTTCGCCCGAGGGCAGCTTTCGTATGAAATCTCACCATTATTTAAACAATATCTTTGCAAAGCAGGAATTAAGCGATTCGTCTGACGAAGGGATATTTTTGGATGAGAGTGGGTCGATAGCTGAAGGAATTCTGTCCAATGTCTTTTGGGTCAAGGGAGGCTGTCTCCTGACACCGAGCTTGCCGACGGGAGCATTAAATGGCATTACGCGCCAATTTATCCTTGCTTTATGTGAACATCACCAAATACCTGTTCGCATTGGAGAATTCCCGAAAGAAGCATTGCTTGAGGCGGAAGAAGCTTTTGTCACAAATAGTGTTCAGGAAATCGTCCCGTTGACTGGAGTGGACGACGCCCGCTTCGCTACGGGGCCCGAGACCATCGCTACTCAGTTACACAGTTTATATAAAGAATATACCCATCGCCTTTGGGGGAAGAATGGCATAGAGAAGTAAAGGAGAATTGGCATGTCACATATGCAGAGCGATGAAAAATGGAGACCCTTTGACAAGCAGCACAAAACTGAAGTCATGGGCATTGTTAATGTAACACCAGATTCTTTTTCAGACGGCGGTGCCTATAATACAGTGGTATCGGCAGTAGATCATGCCCTAGCGCTCGTCAATGATGGTGCAGACATTTTAGATATTGGTGGCGAATCGACTCGTCCTGGTGCGGATTATGTGGATGAGGCAGAGGAAACCAACAGGGTTGTCCCGGTGATCGAAGCGTTGGTGGAAAAAACCGATCGACCTGTCTCGATTGATACGTACAAAAGTAAAACGGCTGAGGCGGCAGTAAACGCCGGAGCATCTATAATTAATGATGTGTGGGGCGGGTTATACGATCCCGAGATTCTTGATGTAGCAGCTGCCACGAAAGCAAAGCTCATTATTACTCACAACAGAAAAGATCGGAACTACACAGATTTTATGACCGACGTTTGTGAAGACCTGCGCCGGCAGATTGAAGCAGCCAAAAAAAGAGGCGTACAAAAAGAGCAGATCATTTTAGATCCTGGCGTCGGTTTTGCGAAATCACCTGCACAAAACATTGAAGTCATTCGTCACTTAGACGACATTGCTGTATGGGG
>NZ_JAALFC010000027.1 GCF_011058155.1 Litoribacterium kuwaitense
TTATTAAGCCAACAATTGAAACACATTCAAGACTTTCAAGTGGGGTAAAGAGTAGGGGCAGGAGCGAAGGGCTCCCACCCCAACTATTGACGTAGAACCATATTTCTCACGATGAACACACGGCTTCTTTGTGCAATGAAAGCAAAGTACACTACAGACCAGCAAGGGAGGAAAAAGCATGTGGGATGTACTGAGGCAGGACATAGAGGTGGTTTTTGATCAGGATCCTGCAGCACGTAATAAATTTGAAGTGATTTTAACGTATTCGGGGTTACACGCCATTTGGCTACACCGAGTAGCTCATGGTCTGTTTAAACGTCGCCTATACTTTTTAGCGAGGTTCATTGCCCAATTTAGTCGTTTTATGACCGGGATCGAAATCCATCCGGGAGCGAAGATTGGCCGCCGTGTCTTTATTGACCATGGCGTAGGGGTCGTCATCGGAGAAACATGTGAAATCGGCGATCATGTCACCATTTCCAAGGGGTTACCCTCGGAGGCACAGGGAAAGAAAAAGGGAAAAGACACCCAACGATTAAAGATAACGTTCTGATCGCTGCTGGCGCGAAGGTGCTTGGATCGATTGTCATTGAAAAAAACTCCAAAATTGGTGCCGGCTCTGTTGTTTTAAAGAATGTACCGGAAAACTCCACGGTGGTCGGTATTCCTGGTCGAATTGTCGCGCAGAATGGGGTGCGTCTGCCGCGTGATTTAGACCATTGTGATTTACCAGACCCTGTTTCTGAAAAGATCAAGCAGTTGGAAAAGGAACTGGACGAAATGCGGTATGCCCTCGATGAAATAAAGAAAGGAGCGTCGTCATGAGTGAACTACAATTGTTTAATACACTAACGAGAAAAAAAGAGGTGTTTGTCCCCTTAGAAAAAGGGAAGGTCAAAATGTATGTTTGTGGACCAACTGTCTACAATTATATTCAT
This sequence comes from Litoribacterium kuwaitense, assembly GCF_011058155.1. Taxonomy (NCBI): domain Bacteria; kingdom Bacillati; phylum Bacillota; class Bacilli; order Caryophanales; family Bacillaceae; genus Litoribacterium; species Litoribacterium kuwaitense. The sequence goes on from NZ_JAALFC010000027.1 coordinate 939, forward strand.
ATCGGTAACGCTCGTCCGGCGGTCGTATTTGATACATTACGGAGGCATTTAGAGCATCAAGGCTATGATGTTAATTACGTATCCAATTTTACCGATGTTGACGATAAGCTCATCAAAGCAGCCGAAACGCTCGGTGAAGATGTACCTATCGTTGCGGAAAGGTTTATTCAAGCCTATCATGAAGATGTAGGCGCCTTAAATGTCAGAAAAGCTTGCAGTCATCCACGAGTTACGGAAAATATGGACCCCATTATTGCATTCATTCAAACATTAGTCGATCGAGGCTTCGCTTACGAATCTAATGGAGATGTCTATTTCAAGACAAGATCTTTTGAAGATTATGGCAAGCTGTCACATCAATCGATCGATGAGCTACGGCTAGGCTCACGAATTCAAGTCGGGGAACAGAAAGCTGACCCCCTCGATTTTGTGCTCTGGAAAAAAGCGAAACCTGAAGAGATCCATTGGAGCAGCCCATGGGGCGAGGGGCGGCCAGGCTGGCATATTGAATGCTCAGCGATGATTCGCAAATATCTTGGTGATACAATCGATATCCACGCTGGCGGCCAGGATCTCGCTTTTCCGCATCACGAAAATGAGATTGCGCAGTCTGAAAGCTTGACGGGAGAGCCGATGGCCCATTATTGGCTTCATAATGGTTATATTCAAATTGATAATGAAAAAATGTCAAAATCCCTTGGCAACTTTGTTCTCTTGCACGACCTTGTTAAAAAATATGATCCGCAATTGCTTCGTTTTATGTTGTTGTCGGTTCATTATCGTCAGCCAATTAACTTTAACGAAGAGGTGATGGAGAGCACACGGAATGCGATGGAGCGATTGAAGACAACGTATCGTAATCTTTCTTATCGACTTGAGCAAACACCGGACCTTGCTGATGAAGGCAATTGGCTCGACAAGCCAGCGCGTGCATTAGAAAGATTTACTGCAGCAATGAATGATGATCTCAATACAGCAAATGCGATCACTGTGCTTTTTGATGTCGCTCGTGATGCCAATACGTATATTGAAAAAAGCAGCGTTTCTGCACAAGTCATTACGGCCTTCTTAGAGGCAATGGATGAAATGGCTGAAGTGCTCGGTCTCGTTTTACGAGAGGACACATTGCTAGACGAAGACATTACTACGCTGATTGAGGAAAGGATAGCGGCGCGAAAAAGCAAAGATTTTCAACGTGCTGATGAGATTAGAGATCATTTGAAAGCACGAGGAATTGAATTAGAAGATACGCCACAAGGCACGCGCTGGAAGCGGTTGACGACATGAAGAATAAGGTAGATATCCATTCGTTAAACGGGGTAGAGCTAGCATATATGGGAGACGCAGTTTACCACCAGGCGGTCAGGTATCACCTTTTGTTGCTCGGCTATAAAAAAGTAAATGAACTACACGAAAAGGCGACGACCTATGTATCTGCCCACGCGCAAGCGTCTGCCCTTCATCATTTGTTAGACATCGAGGAATTAACGACAGAAGAGTTGGCTGTGACGAGGAGAGGGCGCAATGCAAAGTCCGGTACTCCGCCGAAATCTGCAGATGTGTCGACTTATCGCCATGCCACAGCGTTTGAAGCGCTTCTAGGCTACTTATTTCTCCAAGAAGAATATGAACGACTTAATCAACTGTGCGCAATTGCTTTTGCGCAGATTGAGCAGGAAGGAAAGGAGTGAGTTTTTCGTGGAACAAGAGTGGATTACGGGAAAAAACCCCGTTATTGAAGCGTTAAGAGCGGGTCGTTCTATGGAAAAGATATGGATTCAAAAAGGCGCTCAAAAAGGGCAAATGAAACAAGTATTTTCCCTCGCCAAAGAAGCAGGGCTAGTGATTCAGGAAGTCCCAAAGCAAAAGCTAGATCAACTGACAGATCAAGCTCATCAAGGTGTAGCAGCGCTTGTGGCTGCTTATGTATATAGCTCTATAGATGACATTCTAAAGCGAGCGGCAGATCGAGGTGAGCCGCCTTTTCTTTTACTGTTGGACGAGCTTGAGGATCCGCACAACCTAGGTTCAATCTTGCGGACAGCGGATGCGAGTGGTGTGCATGGTGTCATCATTCCAAAGCGACGAGCGGTTGGCTTAACGCAGACTGTGGCCAAGACAGCAACAGGTGCATTGGAGTATGTGCCTGTTGCGCGAGTGACAAATTTGTCTCGGACGATAGAGGATCTCAAAAAGCAAGGTGTATGGATCGCCGGTACTGCTGCAGAGGCAGAGGCAGACTATCGAACATTGGATGCAGGTTTGCCGCTCGGTCTTGTCATTGGCAATGAAGGCAAAGGGATGAGTAGAATTGTCCGTGAAAAATGCGACTTTCTTATCCGTTTGCCTATGGTCGGTCACGTTTCTTCGTTGAACGCTTCTGTTGCTGCTAGTTTATTGATGTATGAGGTTTATCGTAAGCGCCATCCATTAGGGGAATAACGAATGGATGTACTCCTAGTGGATGGCTACAATATGATTGGTGCCTGGCCAGACTTGCAGAGAATCAAAGAAAAAGACTATGAAGCTGCGCGCCACCGTTTGATTGACATGCTTGCTGAGTATAAAGCATATACCGGCTATCGAGTCATCGTCATCTTTGATGCTTATTTGCAGAGAGGCCTCGAGAAGAAACATCATCAGGCAGGGATTGAAGTCATTTTCACTAAGGAAAAAGAAACCGCTGATGAACGAATAGAAAAATTAGCCATTGCTTTAAAAAATGTAAAAACACGCATTTTTGTAGCTACCTCAGATTACGCTGAACAATGGAGTATATTTGGCCAAGGGGCATTGCGAATTTCTGCTAGAGAATTGCTCAGGGAAATTCAAGAAATTGAACGGAATATCAATCAATCTGTAAAAAAAGACCATCAAAAAAAGCTGTCGAATCGGCTTACATTGTCAGAAGATGTCGCACAAATCTTTGAAAAATGGAGGCGTAAAGACCATTGAAGTATTGACGCTAGTTTTTTAATTGTTGTATAATAATTCTGAAAAAAGAGCGAAGAGTCGGAGGGATTTGATTGAGCCTGCATCTCGACAATTTGGACAAGCCGTCATTGGATAAGCTGGAAGACGAAGACATTGTAGAATTAGTACAGCTCGGAGACGTAGAAGCCCTTGACTATCTCATCAACAAATATAAAAACTTTGTCCGTGCCAAAGCACGATCGTATTTTTTAATTGGAGCAGACCGAGAAGATATTGTCCAAGAAGGAATGATTGGTCTGTTTAAGGCGATTCGTGATTTTAAAGAGGACAAGCTCGCATCCTTTAAGGCTTTTGCGGAGTTATGTATTACGAGACAAATTATTACAGCAATTAAAACCGCCACGCGACAAAAGCACATTCCGTTGAATTCATATGTATCTTTGGACAAGCCTATTTACGATGAAGAGTCCGACCGAACGCTTCTTGATGTGCTGACGGGAACGAGAGCTTCTGACCCTGAGCAGCTGTTAATTACGAGAGAAAAATTTTATGATATCGAGATGAAGATGGCTCAACTCTTAAGTGATCTTGAGCGGAAAGTACTTGCTCTTTATTTGGACGGTCGATCGTATCAGGAGATTTCTGTTGATTTGAATCGCCACGTAAAATCGATTGACAATGCTCTTCAACGAGTGAAACGCAAGTTGGAGCGCTACTTGGAGATTCGAGAAATCACCCTGTAGATCCACGAATGAATGGCATGTCTAGTTGACATGTTGAACAAGCTTATGATAAATTCGTACTGTTGTATACGTGATGATTTTTGAATGCCCGATATAGGTGTTGACCATTTAAACGTCGTTGTGCATCCTTTTGTACTGTTTAGTCATTGGATGTGACGTTGAAGAGCATTGACACTGGGAGCATGTTTGAAATGTCATTTGGCATGCAACGTGTATTCAATACATCGTGAGACGATCTGACGGAAGACGAGGGCTTCGTATGCTATTGTCATTTCCGAAACTCGTCGCATTCATTCGTTGGGGGTTTAATCATGGGAAAAATCATCCGCTTTTTACGCGAAGTTGTCAATGAGATGAAAAAAGTAAGATGGCCAAAACGGAATGAATTGTTTCGTTATACAGTAACCGTTTTAGTGACTGTTATTTTTATGACGTTATTTTTTACAGTGACCGACTTAGCGATAAGTACCGTCATTGATTTTGTTCTTGCTGAATAACAAGCACTGCTCGTGCTATAATGGTAGATATGATGAACGCAAAAAACCCGATGATTCGGGTTTTTTACACTATATGGACAATTTATATGAGTGCAAGCTTTGATGCAGTGAATTTACAAGTATTTAAAGTGCACACTCCAGGGGAGGGACTGGCGGCCTCGGCCGAATAAAATGGAAAAGAATTGGTACGTTGTTCATACGTATTCAGGGTATGAAAATAAAGTGAAGGCAAATCTTGAAAAACGTGTCGAATCGATGGGTATGCAAGATAAAATCTTTAGAGTCGTTGTTCCAGAAGAGGAAGAGACAGAAATTAAAAATGGCAAGCGGAAAGTATCCAAAAAGAAAGTCTTCCCAGGTTATGTCCTTGCCGAAATCGTGATGACGGATGACTCTTGGTATGTCGTGCGAAATACGCCTGGTGTGACAGGCTTCGTCGGTTCAACGGGTTCTGGATCTAAGCCAACACCGTTGCTCCCGGAAGAAGTGGAAGTCATTTTAAAGAGAATGGGTATGGAAGAACAGCGAATGGGCGTGGACTTTGCGATACAGGAAAATGTCCGAGTCAATGACGGGCCGTTTGCTGACTTTACCGGAACGATCGAAGAGATCGATAACGATCGCCAAAAAATTAAAGTGCTTGTTAGTATGTTTGGACGTGAAACACCGGTAGAGCTCGATTTTGATCAAGTAGATAAAATGTAAAAAAAACTTGCGTTGCGTCATATAAGGTGCTAGTATTATAGTGTTTGAATGCGAGTGGGAGGGTATGTAACCTGCCCTGTGACCACATCACGGAACTTAAGGAGGTGTGTCCCGTGGCTAAAAAATTGGCCAAGGTTGTAAAACTGCAAATTCCTGCAGGGAAAGCGAATCCGGCACCACCGGTTGGACCGGCACTCGGTCAGGCTGGTGTAAACATCATGGGATTTTGTAAAGAATTTAACGCGAAAACCCAAGATCAAGCTGGTTTGATTATCCCGGTAGAAATTAGCGTGTATGAAGACCGTTCATTTACGTTTATTACGAAAACTCCGCCGGCCGCTGTATTGCTGAAAAAAGCTGTCGGCATTGAATCCGGTTCTGGAGAGCCAAACCGAAATAAAGTCGGCACTGTGAAGCGTGATCAAGTTCGTGAAATCGCTGAAACAAAAATGCCAGACCTCAATGCTGCTGATATTGATTCAGCTATGCGTATCGTTGAAGGAACAGCGCGCAGTATGGGATTAGTTGTCGAAGACTAAAACAAGCGCTGAGGTTGCGAAGCGAGCATTCGCAACCTTTTTTTCAAGTGGGAGGTCCCAGCCGCTACAACCACATGAAGGAGGATAAGAATATGCCGAAACGAGGCAAACAATACCGTGATGCTGCAAAACTCATTGATTCACAACAAGCCTACAGCGTTGCTGAAGCGATTGAGCTTTTGAAGAAAGCATCCTTTGCAAAATTTGATGAAACCGTTGAAGCAGCTTTTCGTCTAGGAATTGACGTAAAAAAGGCTGATCAGCAAATCCGTGGAGCAACTGTATTGCCCCATGGAACAGGAAAAACCCAGCGTGTGCTTGTTTTCGCTAAAGGTGAAAAAGCAAAAGAAGCAGAAGCAGCAGGCGCAGATTATGTTGGTGAAGGCGACTACATTAACCAAATCAACCAAGGTTGGTTTGAGTTTGATGTCATCGTAGCGACACCAGATATGATGGGTGAAGTCGGTAAATTAGGACGTGTTCTTGGACCGAAAGGGTTAATGCCTAACCCGAAAACAGGAACTGTTACTTTTGACGTGACTAAAGCTGTGCAAGAAATTAAAGCTGGTAAAGTTGAATACCGCGCAGATAAAACAGGAAACGTTCATGTTCCGATTGGTAAGATGTCTTTTGATGAGCAAAAACTTCAAGACAACTTAAATGCCATTGCGGATGTATTAATGAAAGTAAAGCCTGCAGCTGCAAAAGGAACTTATATGAAGAATGCTTCAATTACTTCGACGATGGGTCCTGGTATTAAATTAGATGTATCATCTATTGTAGGTTAAGGTTGACTTTAGACGACTTCGGTCGCTATAATAGTAAAGGTTTTACATTGTAGCCGTAGACAGCAGGTGCTTTATAGGCTTAATCTCCTGCCGAGGTGGACAGCATTGATATCTATCGTGGTGGTCAGTCATCACGTTGAATCGATATGCCCTCCGTGCGTCTTCGCGCTGAGGGCTTTTTATACGTTGTCAACCGTCTCCTTGGAATGAGGTGCAAACCTTGTTCTGACTACGGAAAGGTTTGCTAGAATAAAGGTTCTTCCTTTTGATTCTAGCGTGTCATGCTAGTTGATATAGGTCAACTGGTGGAAATGATATATAGGAGGTGTGCACATGAGTAAAGTACTCGAGCAGAAACAGCAGTTAGTCACAGATATCGCGGAAAAGCTTCGCAACAGTAAAGCGACGATTTTTGTTGATTATCGTGGCCTCAACGTAGCTCAGACAACCGAGCTACGCAAACAACTTCGTGAAGCAAACGTTGAGTATAAAGTGTATAAAAACACGATGACTCGCCGCGCTGCTGAGCAGGCTGAAATTGCTGGTGTAGAACAGGAGCTTGTTGGTCCTACAGCGGTTGCGTTCAGTGAAGATGATGTCATCGCTCCGGCTAAAGTTTTAAATAACTTTGCTAAAGAGAATGAAGCATTGAAAATTAAAATTGGTGTCATTGAGGGCAACGTCACATCAGCAGATGAGCTGAAGGCTTTAGCAGAACTACCTTCTCGCGACGGGCTTCTCTCTATGTTGCTTAGCGTGCTACAAGCACCAATGCGAAACATGGCCTTGGCTACAAAAGCTGTGGCTGATCAAAAAGAAGAAGAGGGCGCGTAACGCCCAAAACCATTATCTAAGGAGGAACATTTCATGAGTAAAGATCAAATCATCGAACAGATCAAAGAAATGACTGTTCTAGAATTAAACGACCTTGTTAAAGCAATCGAAGAAGAATTCGGAGTTACTGCGGCTGCTCCTGTTGCAGTAGCAGGCGGCGCAGCTGAAGGTGCCGGTGCAGCAGAGCAAACTGAATTTGACCTAGTCCTTGAAGATGCAGGTGCTTCAAAAATTAAAGTGATCAAAGTGGTTCGTGAAATCACTGGTCTTGGCTTGAAAGAAGCAAAAGAGCTTGTTGACAACGCTCCTAAGCCTTTGAAAGAAGGCATTGAGAAAGAGGAAGCTGAAGAGCTTAAAGGTAAGCTTGAAGAAGTTGGCGCTAAAGTTGAAGTAAAGTAACTCCAACAACGATGATAGAAAAACCCGCGTGATTTGGCGGGTTTTTCTTATCTCTTTCTTTCGTTCATTTTCAAAGTGACGCCGACATCGGTGAAAGGGGCCGAATGCATGGGAGATCATTATTATACGAATCGTCCGTCCGCAGAAAGTGCACCAAAGCTCATTGAAGCCAGCATAAAAGGAGAGTCTTACTCGTTCTGGACTGACCATGGCGTATTTTCAAAAGAGCAGATTGATTTCGGGACAAAACAGATGCTCGAAGCGTTTGTAATGCCTGAAGTGAAGGGTGCGGTCGCGGATATTGGGTGTGGATATGGGCCTATTGGCATTTATCTCGCAACTCACCATCAAGATCGTACGGTATGGATGGCTGATGTGAATGAACGGGCGGTTGAACTCTCGAAAAAAAATATTGCTCGCTTCGATCTTGAAAACTGTCGTGTACAGCAAGGGGATTTGTTAAGTGGGGTGCCGGATCAATTGGCAGTGGTCATCTCGAACCCCCCTATACGCGCAGGAAAGAAAGTGGTTCATCAGTTATTTGAGGATGCACATGCTGCGTTAGCATCTGGGGGCGAGTTGTGGATTGTGATTCAAAAAAAGCAAGGCGCTCCATCGGCGAAAGATAAATTGGCTGACATGTTCTCTGATGTCACAGTTGTAAGCCGTGAAAAAGGGTATCAAGTGATTGTTGCAAAAAAAATTTGACTCTGACTTGACAATTGTGATAGCATTATATAATGCCGATAAGTCTTTTTATCGTTTGTTTTAGCAGGATATTTCCCGATTTGTCATACGCACGTATAAAAGGTATCGAAACGGGGAAGACTGCAAAAATTAGATAGGTGGACAAATGAAAAATGAGGTTTTCTAGTGAAACCCTTTTTCTTTTTGTTTGCACTCACGCATATTTATAATGCGCGAAATACCCTTTAAAATCAAGCAGTCTTTGTGACTCTTGTTTTTCTACGTCACAGAATGTTGTGACGTTATGAATTGACGTAATGCAAACATAGGTCAAACGTTTCTCGTATAAATGATATGCGAAAAACGATCAAATAGCATGTTCTGAGGGGTGAAGTAGTTGACAGGTCAAACAGTGCAGTTTGGACGCCACCGCCAACGCAGGAGTTATGCGCGCATCAACGAAGTGCTGGATCTGCCGAATCTCATTGAAATCCAAACCGCATCCTATCAATGGTTTCTTGATGAGGGGCTCAAAGAAATGTTTCAGGACATTTCGCCGATTGAAGATTTTACAGGCAATCTATCCCTCGAATTTATCGACTATAGTCTTGGTGAGCCAAAGTATCCAGTCGATGAGTCTAAGGAGAGAGATGTGACCTATTCTGCTCCGTTGCGAGTGAAAGTCCGTCTTTTAAACAAAGAAACCGGAGAAGTCAAAGAGCAGGATGTTTTTATGGGCGATTTCCCTTTGATGACAGATACCGGTACTTTTGTAATTAATGGCGCAGAACGAGTAATTGTTTCTCAGCTTGTTCGATCCCCAAGCGTCTATTATAGCAAAAAGATTGATAAAAACGGCAAGAAAGGGTATACAGCGACCGTGATTCCAAACCGCGGTGCGTGGTTAGAATATGAGACCGATGCCAAGGACGTCATCTATGTGCGGATTGACCGTACAAGAAAGCTACCTGTGACGGTGCTTTTGCGTGCTTTAGGGTTTGGAACTGATCAAGAAATCATCGACTTGCTTGGAGACAATGAGTACATTCGCAATACACTAGAAAAGGACAACACCGAAAATGCAGAAAAAGCGCTCCTTGAAATTTATGAACGCCTGCGCCCAGGAGAGCCTCCTACGGTGGAAAATGCGAAAAGCCTGTTTCAAACAAGATTTTTTGATCCGAAGCGCTATGACCTTGCTAGCGTAGGTCGTTATAAAATCAACAAAAAACTTCACATTAAAAACCGGTTATTTAACCAGCGCCTCGCAGAAACGCTCGCTGATCCTGATACCGGAGAAGTATTAGCAGAAAAAGGTGCGATGTTGGATCGCCGCCTTTTAGACAAGATCTTACCTTACATCGAAAACAATGTAGGTTTCCGTAAATTCCATCCGGCTGGCGGAGTGCTGGATGATGATATTTCCCTTCAGTCCATTAAAATTTATGCACCAGATGATACCGAGGATGAGCAGGTGCTTACGGTTTTAGGCAATGGAATGATTGAAGAGCATGTGAAAAATATTATGCCTGCGGACATCATTTCTTCCATCAGCTACTTCTTCAACCTTTTGTATAAAGTTGGGGAAACAGACGATATCGATCATCTCGGAAATCGCCGGCTGCGTTCGGTCGGAGAATTGCTACAAAACCAGTTTCGTATCGGGCTTTCCCGGATGGAACGCGTTGTGCGTGAAAGAATGTCGATTCAAGATACGAATGCCATTACACCGCAAGCGCTAATTAATATCCGACCCGTCATCGCATCCATTAAAGAGTTTTTCGGAAGTTCACAGCTCTCACAGTTTATGGACCAAACGAACCCACTAGCTGAGTTAACCCATAAACGGAGGCTGTCAGCGCTTGGACCTGGCGGTTTGACGAGAGAGCGTGCAGGGTTTGAAGTGCGAGACGTCCACTATTCCCACTACGGTCGTATGTGTCCAATTGAAACCCCAGAGGGACCAAACATTGGACTAATTAACTCTTTGTCGAGCTTTGCGAAGGTCAACAAGTTTGGCTTTATCGAAACACCATATCGAAGAGTAGATCCAGAAACGAATAAGGTCACCGATCGAATCGACTATTTGACTGCCGACGAAGAGGACAACTATGTCGTTGCGCAAGCAAATGCTCGCTTAAATGATGATGGGTCTTTTACAGATGATAATATCATTTGTCGTTTCCGTGGTGAAAACAACCTCGTTCCACAAGAGCGCGTCGACTATATGGACGTTTCGCCAAAGCAAGTCGTCTCTGCCGCGACGGCGTGTATACCATTCTTAGAGAACGATGACTCGAACCGTGCACTCATGGGAGCAAACATGCAACGTCAAGCAGTTCCATTGTTAACTCCTGATGCACCAACTGTCGGTACTGGAATGGAATACGTCTCTGGTAAAGATTCCGGCGCCGCTGTAATAGCGAAGCACCCGGGAACTGTCGAGAAAGTAGAAGCGAAGCAAGTGTGGGTGCGTCGTACAGAAGAGGTGAATGGTCAGCTCGTTAAGGGTGACCTTGATAAATATCGATTGGCGAAATTTATTCGTTCCAACCATGGTACGTGCTATAACCAGCGTCCGATCGTCTCTGTAGGCGATCAAGTAACACGCGGTGAAATATTGGCTGATGGTCCATCCATGGATATGGGTGAATTGGCATTAGGTCAAAACGTCCTTGTTGCATTCATGACATGGGATGGATATAACTACGAAGACGCGATTATTATGAGTGAGCGACTCGTTAAAGATGACGTCTATACGTCAATTCATATTGAAGAATATGAATCTGAAGCGAGAGATACAAAGCTCGGTCCTGAAGAAATTACGCGTGATATTCCAAATGTGGGCGAAGACGCATTGCGTAATTTAGATGATCGTGGCATCATCCGCGTCGGTGCCGAAGTGCATGACAATGATCTCCTTGTTGGTAAAGTAACACCAAAAGGGGTCACGGAGCTAACAGCTGAAGAACGGCTCCTGCACGCCATTTTTGGAGAGAAGGCTCGCGAAGTTCGTGACACGTCTCTGCGCGTACCTCACGGTGGTGGCGGTATCGTTCTAGACGTAAAGATTTTCAACCGTGAAGACGGTGATGAGCTGCCTCCAGGTGTAAACCAGCTCGTTCGTGTCTATATCGTTCAGAAGAGAAAAATCTCTGAGGGCGATAAAATGGCCGGACGTCACGGAAACAAAGGGGTTATCTCTAAAATTCTTCCTGAAGAAGATATGCCATTCTTGCCTGATGGAACACCGGTTGATATTATGTTGAACCCACTTGGCGTTCCGTCACGAATGAATATCGGACAGGTGCTAGAGCTTCACCTTGGTATGGCTGCAAGAAAGATGAATATCCGTGTCGCGTCTCCAGTTTTTGATGGTGCAACTGAGGAAGATGTTTGGGAGACATTAGAAGAAGCAGGGATGCCACGTGATGCGAAGTCTGTCTTGTACGATGGCCGTACGGGTGAACCGTTTGACAATCGTGTCTCTGTAGGGGTCATGTACATGATTAAGCTTGCACACATGGTTGATGACAAGCTTCATGCCCGTTCAACAGGACCATACTCTCTCGTTACACAGCAACCTTTGGGCGGTAAAGCTCAATTTGGTGGGCAACGTTTTGGTGAGATGGAGGTATGGGCGCTTGAGGCATATGGTGCCGCATATACCCTTCAGGAAATTCTGACGGTGAAGTCGGATGACGTTGTTGGTCGTGTTCGGACATATGAAGCGATCGTCAAAGGGGAAAATGTGCCAGAGCCTGGCATTCCTGAATCCTTTAAAGTATTGATCAAGGAACTTCAGAGCCTCGGTATGGACGTGAAAATGCTCTCAATCGATGAAGAGGAAATTGATTTGCAGGATATTGAGGACGAAGAAGATAGCGCCGCTGATAAATTAAACCTTGATACTGAACCCAGCCAGGAAGTGTGAATGGGAAAAGTTAAAGATCACAAAGGGAGGTAGGCCCCTTGTTAGATGTCAATAACTTTGAGTTTATGAAAATCGGATTGGCCTCGCCCGATAAAATCCGCTCTTGGTCGCATGGTGAAGTCAAAAAGCCGGAAACCATTAACTATCGGACGTTGAAGCCTGAAAAAGATGGTTTGTTTTGCGAACGCATTTTCGGTCCGCAAAAAGACTATGAATGTCATTGCGGAAAGTATAAACGCATTCGCTATAAAGGGGTTGTATGTGACCGATGCGGTGTGAAAGTAACGAAAGCAAAAGTTCGTAGGGAACGCATGGGGCACATTGAGCTAGCTGCTCCTGTTTCCCACATCTGGTACTTTAAAGGAATTCCAAGCCGGATGGGTCTCGTGCTTGACATGTCACCACGTGCTCTAGAGGAAGTTATTTACTTTGCTTCTTATGTAGTGACGGATCCCGGGGAAGCGCCGCTTGAGAAGAAGCAGCTCTTGTCTGAAAAGGAATACCGTAATTACAGAGATAAATATGGCAAAGGATTTCAAGCGAACATGGGCGCTGAAGCGATTCGCAAAATCCTTCAGGACATTGATTTAGATAAAGAGGTTGCGGCATTGAAAGAAGAGCTGAAAACAGCTCAAGGTCAGCGACGTACACGAGCGATTAAACGATTGGAAGTGCTTGAGGCATTCCGTCATTCTGGCAACAAACCAGCGTGGATGATTTTAGATGTCCTCCCAGTGATTCCTCCAGAGCTTCGTCCAATGGTGCAATTGGATGGTGGGCGTTTTGCGACTTCAGACCTAAACGATTTATACCGCCGCGTCATCAACCGGAACAATCGCCTCAAGCGATTGCTAGACCTTGGTGCGCCAAGTATTATCGTTCAGAACGAAAAGCGAATGCTCCAAGAGGCTGTCGATGCATTGATCGATAATGGACGAAGAGGTCGTCCGGTGACAGGACCTGGAAACCGTCCATTGAAGTCACTGTCTCATATGCTAAAGGAAAGCAAGGTCGCTTCCGTCAGAACTTGCTTGGGAAACGTGTCGACTACTCTGGTCGTTCCGTTATTGTTGTAGGGCCAAACTTGAAAATGTATCAGTGCGGTCTCCCGAAAGAAATGGCACTTGAATTGTTCAAGCCATTCGTCATGAGAGAGCTTGTTGATCGAGGCTTAGCGCATAACATTAAAAGTGCCAAGCGTAAGATTGAGCGCGTGCAGCCGGAAGTTTGGGATGTTCTAGAAGAAGTCATTAAAGAGCACCCAGTTCTACTTAACCGTGCACCGACGCTTCACCGCCTAGGTATTCAAGCATTTGAACCGATGCTTGTTGAAGGTCGAGCAATTCGTCTTCATCCACTTGTATGTACTGCATACAACGCAGACTTTGACGGGGATCAGATGGCTGTGCACGTGCCATTGTCCGCCGAAGCACAAGCAGAAGCACGTATTTTAATGCTTGCAGCGCAAAACATTTTGAACCCTAAAGATGGAAAACCTGTTGTTACACCATCACAGGATATGGTTCTTGGTAACTATTACCTCACCCTTGAAAGAGAAGGGGCTGCTGGAGAGGGCATGGCGTTTAAGGATGCAGATGAAGCGTTGATCGCTTATCAAAGTGGTTATGTCCATTTGCATTCTCGGGTTGCTGTTGCCGCGTCGTCACTAAATAACCCGCGGTTTACCGAAGAACAGAAAAACATGTACCTTATTACAACGCCAGGAAAGCTCATTTTCAATGAGATTTTGCCGGACTCGTTCCCGTATATGAACGAGCCGACGCAATATAATTTAGAGCAGGCGACGCCTGATAAATATTTTGTACCAATGGGAACCGATCTCAAGAAAGAAATTGCAAGCCGCGAGTTCGTGTTACCATTTAGTAAAGGCATCCTCGGAGATGTTATTGCAGAAGTGTTCAAGCGATTTAAAATTACAGAGACATCTAGAATGCTGGACCGAATGAAAGACCTCGGCTTCCGTTACTCTACAAAAGCAGGTATTACTGTAGGGATTTCTGATATTGTCGTGTTGCCAGATAAGGAAGATATCTTAAAGGCTTGTGAAGATAAAATTTCGACGGTCTTAAAGCAATTCCGACGTGGCTTGATCACCGAGGAGGAGCGTTACGATCGCGTTATCTCAATCTGGAGTTCAGCAAAAGATCAGATTCAGGAAAAATTGATGGCATCTTTAGATCGCCGAAACCCGATCTTTATGATGAGTGATTCTGGTGCCCGAGGAAACGCCTCAAACTTTACACAGCTTGCCGGAATGCGTGGACTTATGGCCAACCCGGCTGGACGAATCATCGAGCTTCCGATTCGCTCAAGTTTCCGCGAAGGACTCACCGTTCTCGAGTACTTTATTTCTACACACGGTGCTCGTAAAGGTCTGGCAGATACAGCCTTGAAAACGGCCGACTCTGGATACTTGACGAGAAGACTTGTTGACGTAGCCCAAGATGTCATTGTTCGCGAAGACGATTGCGGAACAGATAGAGGCTTAGCTGTTAGTGCGCTTAAAGAGGGCAATGAATTAATTGAACCACTTTATGAGCGTCTAGTTGGCCGAGTGATATTTAAAACAGTGAAGCACCCTAGCACAGGTGAACCGATTGTTAAAAGAAACGAACTCATTAACGAGGAGCAAGCCCGTCTTATTGAAGATTTGGGCATAGAACAGGTCACCATTCGTTCGGCATTTACATGTGACACCCGCCATGGTGTATGTAAAAAATGTTACGGACGCAACCTGGCTACAGGCTCCGATGTAGAAGTCGGCGAAGCGGTAGGTATTATCGCTGCGCAATCAATCGGTGAGCCAGGAACGCAGCTAACGATGCGTACGTTCCACACAGGTGGAGTTGCTGGAGACGACATTACGCAAGGTCTTCCGAGGATTCAAGAGTTGTTTGAAGCCCGTAATCCGAAAGGGCAAGCAGTCATTTCTGAAATCCACGGAAAAGTCATTGCAATTAATGAAGTGAAAGATAAGCAAGAGATCACTGTGCAAGGCGACGCTGAAACGCGTTCATATACAGCTCCGTATGGTGCTCGCCTCAAGGTGTTTGAAGGTGACGAAGTCATCGCAGGTCAAGAGTTAACAGAGGGTTCTGTTGATCCGAAAGAGCTTCTAAAAGTCCAAGGGGTCGACGGCGTTCAAGAATACTTGCTGCATGAAGTTCAGCGAGTATACCGGATGCAAGGGGTTGAAATCGGAGATAAGCACGTTGAGGTTATGGTCCGTCAGATGATGAGAAAAGTATGGGTTATTGACGGCGGGGATACAGACCTTCTCCCAGGCTCATTGATGGACATTCATCAATTCCGTGAAGCCAATCGTGATGTCCTCTTGCGTAAAGAGCAGCCAGCGATTGCCCGCCCACTCTTGCTTGGAATTACGAAAGCATCTCTTGAGACAAATTCATTCTTGTCAGCAGCATCGTTCCAAGAAACCACACGCGTTCTGACCGATGCAGCGATTAAAGGTAAGCGTGATGAGCTGCTCGGGCTGAAAGAAAACGTGATTATTGGTAAACTTGTCCCTGCAGGTACGGGAATGCCTCGTTATCGTCGCTCGGTACCGAAGGCAACTGTAGATGCCATTGCTACGAATAGCACTGAGTCGTCTGCAGAAGAAATTGTCGCACAGGAATCGTGATCAGCAGTTGACAGTATTGTAATGATGGTGATATGATATGCAAGGTGCTTCAAAATACCTGTGTGCTTTGGAGGATATGACGAAAAAATGTCTTATGAAAAAGTAAAGCAGGCCAGTCATAAGCGGATTGGTACGAAGCAAACACTAAAAGCCATTAAAAACGGTGAATTGGTTGACGTAGTTGTCGCGAATGATGCTGACTCGGTTGTAATTGAGCCCATTTTGCAGATGGCTCGCGATCACCAAATAACCGTCTATACGGTAGATTCGATGCTTAGGCTCGGCAAGGTGTGCGGCATTGATGTTGGCGCGACTGCAGTGGCCGTTAAAAAGGTGGAATAAATACGTTTTTGCGGAGGGTGTGTATGCATTCTCTGCAAAGACGTTGTTTTTCGCTCGATATGAATCACCTGGCTGTGTGGGATTGAAAAATACTTTTTTTGGAAGGAGGAAAAACCATGCCAACAATTAACCAGCTCGTTCGTAAAGGACGTTTCAGCAAAGCAAAAACATCTGACTCTCCTGCATTGAACAAAGGGTATAACAGTTTGAAAAAAGCTCAGACGGATTACTCTGCTCCACAAAAGCGTGGTGTGTGTACTCGTGTTGGTACGATCACTCCGAAGAAGCCAAACTCAGCGCTTCGTAAATATGCTCGTGTGCGATTGACGAATGGAATTGAGGTTACAGCGTATATCCCTGGGATCGGTCATAACCTACAAGAGCACAGCGTTGTTTTGATTCGTGGCGGTCGTGTAAAAGACTTGCCAGGGGTACGTTACCACATCGTTCGTGGTGCACTCGATACAGCAGGTGTAGATGGACGCCGTCAAGGACGTTCAAAATACGGAACAAAGAAACCAAAATCAAGCTAACACGAATGTAAGCTCTCGTGATTATAATACGGAAGGAGGTTGGCATTATGCCTCGTAAAGGACCAGTCCCTCGTCGTGATGTTGCGGCGGACCCAATTTATAATTCAAAACTTGTCACTCGTTTGATCAACAAGCTTATGGTGGACGGTAAAAAAGGAAAATCACAATCTATTATCTATGGAGCGTTTAACCTCGTCCAAGAAAAAACAGGATCTGAACCTATGGAAGTGTTTGAAGAAGCACTAAAAAACATTCAGCCTGTTCTTGAAGTAAAAGCTCGTCGTGTTGGTGGTTCCAACTACCAAGTGCCGGTTGAAGTTCGTCCAGAGCGTCGTATTACTCTTGGCCTGCGTTGGTTGGTAAACTATTCACGCTTACGTGGTGAAAAAACTATGGAAGAGCGTCTTGCTTATGAAATCATGGACGCTGCGAACAATACAGGTTCAGCTGTGAAAAAACGTGAAGATACGCATAAAATGGCTGAATCAAACAAAGCGTTTGCGCACTATCGTTGGTAGGATTTTAAAAGGTATAAAACCGACCACAAGAAAGGGGAAGAATGTATGGCCAGAGAGTTCTCATTGCAGAATACTCGTAACATCGGCATTATGGCTCACATCGATGCTGGAAAAACGACGACCACCGAACGCATTCTTTTCTACACCGGGCGTATTCACAAAATCGGTGAAACGCACGAAGGTGCATCACAGATGGACTGGATGGCGCAGGAGCAGGAACGTGGTATTACAATCACGTCTGCTGCTACAACAGCCCAGTGGAAAGGGCACCGCGTAAACATCATTGATACACCAGGGCACGTAGACTTCACAGTTGAAGTAGAACGTTCTTTGCGTGTACTAGATGGCGCAGTTGCTGTTCTGGATGCCCAATCAGGTGTAGAGCCACAAACGGAAACCGTCTGGCGCCAGGCGACTACTTACGGTGTTCCCCGGATCGTATTCATTAACAAAATGGATAAGATCGGAGCAGATTTTCTTTATTCTACTGGTACGCTTCATGAGCGTCTTCAAGCAAATGCTCATCCAATTCAGCTGCCAATTGGTGCCGAGGACAATTTTGAGGGAATCATCGATCTTGTAGAAATGAAAGCTTACTACTATGAAGATGATTTAGGAACTCGCTCCAATGATACTGAGATTCCTGAGGATATGAAAGAACTTGCCGAAGAGCATCATGGTAAGCTCATTGAAGCAGTGGCTGAGTTTGATGAAGAGTTGATGATGAAGTACCTTGAAGGTGAAGAAATTGAAGTGGCTGAACTCAAAGCAGCGATCCGTAAAGCAACATTGAATGTTGAATTCTACCCAGTATGTTGTGGATCAGCCTTTAAAAATAAAGGTGTACAGCTTGTGTTAGACGCAGTCATTGATTACTTGCCGGCTCCTGTAGACGTACCTCCAATTAAAGGGTTCGTTCCAGGTTCTGAAGAGGAAGTGACTCGCGAAGCAAGCGACGAAGGACCTTTCTCTGCTTTAGCCTTTAAAGTAATGACCGACCCTTATGTTGGGAAATTAACATTCTTCCGCGTATACTCTGGTACTCTTGATTCCGGAACTTATATCAAGAACTCTACGAAAGATAAAAGAGAACGTGTCGGTCGAATTCTACAAATGCACGCGAACTCTCGTGAAGAGATCTCGACAGTTTACGCTGGAGATATCGCAGCTGCTGTTGGTTTAAAAGACACAGGGACTGGTGACACGCTTTGTGACGAGAAAAACCTCGTTATCCTAGAGTCTATGCAATTCCCTGAGCCTGTAATCGATGTAGCCATCGAGCCAAAATCTAAAGCTGACCAAGACAAGATGTCGATCGCACTTGTGAAATTGGCTGAGGAAGATCCAACCTTCAGAACTGAAACGAACGCAGAAACAGGACAGACGATTATTTCCGGAATGGGTGAGCTTCACCTAGACATTATCGTTGATCGTCTGAAGCGTGAGTTTAAAGTTGAAGCTACAGTTGGTGCACCTCAAGTTTCATATCGTGAAACCTTCCGCAGCGAAGCTGAGGTTGAAGGTAAGTTTGTCCGTCAGTCCGGTGGACGTGGACAATACGGTCACGTATGGGTTCGTTTCGAACCACTTGAAGAAGGTGCTGGCTTCGAATTTGAAAACAAAATCGTCGGTGGTTCAGTACCACGTGAATACATCCCAGCTGTTCAATCAGGTTTAGAAGATGCGTTAAATAATGGTCCACTTGCCGGATATCCGATGGTTGACATTAAGGCGACGCTCTTCGACGGATCATACCACGATGTTGACTCAAACGAGATGGCGTTTAAAATTGCTGCTTCTATGGCATTGAAAAACGCTAAATCGAAATGTAGCCCAGTTCTTCTTGAGCCGTTGATGAAAGTTGAAGTCATCGTTCCTGAAGAGTATATGGGTGATATTATGGGCGATATTACATCTCGACGTGGCCGCGTTGAAGGTATGGGTGCACGTGGAAACGCACAAGTCATCAATGCTTTCGTACCACTATCTGAAATGTTCGGTTATGCAACAGCACTTCGCTCTAACACGCAAGGCCGCGGTGTTTACACAATGCACTTTGACCACTATGAAGAAGTGCCAAAGAGCGTTGCTGAAGAGATCATTAAAAAAAATACCGGTGAATAATTGATTTTCATGCTGTCATCCAGTATAACTGTAGGTGACTAGCTCGATGGGACTTTCAGGAGAAGCGAGAAGGTGGCTTATCCTGACCACATAATACTATTCTCTGATGTAAATAAGGAGGAAATACGAATGGCTAAAGAAAAATTCGACCGTTCCAAGTCACACTGTAACATTGGAACAATCGGTCACGTTGACCATGGTAAAACTACACTTACAGCTGCAATCTCTTCTGTTCTTCACAAGAAATCTGGTAAAGGGTCAGCAATGGCTTATGACCAAATTGACGGTGCTCCAGAAGAGCGTGAGCGCGGAATTACAATCTCTACAGCTCACGTAGAGTATGAAACAGATAGTCGTCACTATGCACACGTAGATTGCCCAGGACACGCAGACTATGTTAAGAACATGATCACTGGCGCTGCACAAATGGACGGCGGTATCCTTGTCGTATCTGCTGCAGACGGACCTATGCCACAAACACGTGAGCACATTCTTCTTTCTCGTAACGTTGGTGTGCCTGCACTTGTTGTGTTCTTGAACAAGTGTGACATGGTTGACGACGAAGAGCTTCTTGAACTAGTAGAGATGGAAGTTCGTGACCTTCTTTCTGAATACGACTTCCCTGGCGATGACATCCCTGTTATCAAAGGTTCTGCTTTGAAAGCTCTTGAAGGCGAAGCTGAATGGGAAGAAAAAATTGTTGAATTGATGGCTGCTGTTGATGAGTACATCCCAACTCCAGAGCGCGACACTGACAAGCCTTTCATGATGCCTGTTGAGGACGTATTCTCAATCACAGGTCGTGGTACAGTTGCGACTGGACGTGTAGAGCGTGGAGAAGTAAAAGTCGGTGACGAAGTTGAAATTCTTGGTATTAAAGAAGCTAAGAAAACAACAGTTACTGGTGTAGAGATGTTCCGTAAGCTTCTTGACTATGCAGAAGCTGGCGACAACATCGGTGCCCTTCTTCGTGGTGTAGCTCGTGAAGACATTGAGCGTGGGCAAGTACTTGCTAAGCCAGGTTCAATTACACCTCACACAAACTTTAAAGCAGAAGTTTACGTTCTTTCAAAAGAAGAGGGTGGACGTCACACGCCATTCTTCACAAACTACCGTCCACAGTTCTATTTCCGTACAACGGACGTCACTGGCGTTGTTCACCTTCCAGAAGGTGTAGAAATGGTTATGCCTGGAGACAACGTTGAAATGACAGTAGAATTGATTTCACCAATCGCGATCGAGGACGGTACTCGCTTCTCTATCCGTGAGGGTGGACGTACTGTTGGATCTGGTGTTGTATCTACAATCATCAAATAATGAAATAAAGAAAGAAGCGGCCTGATAAGGTCGCTTTTTTGCTGGACTTTTGATTTTGAAAAAAACAATTAATTCCAGGTGTTTTTTTAAAATAAACCTCGGAAATTCCTTGATATTCGATCGTGACATCTGTATAATTGAAAAAGTGTGCATCCCCCTCCTGTGTGGGGGAACACACGGATACGTTGCGATGAAGTGGAAGGTTGCTGGCGTCAGGCCCCTTTGCCATGGCAGGGCGCAAGGGAAATTTCCGCGGAGAAGTGTCTATACTAAATATGGGCGTAAAGGAGGGAATAAAATGGCAAAAGAAAAAATCCGTATCCGTTTGAAAGCATATGATCACAGAATTCTAGATCAATCTGCTGAAAAAATTGTGGATACTGCAAAACGTTCGGGAGCAAATGTATCAGGGCCGATTCCATTGCCAACAGAAAAATCGATTTACACGGTTCTTCGTGCGGTACACAAATATAAAGACTCTCGTGAGCAGTTTGAGATGCGTACACATAAGCGTTTGATTGATATCGTCAGTCCGACACCACAAACTGTTGATTCGTTGATGCGTTTGGATTTACCATCAGGTGTCGATATTGAAATTAAATTATAATAAAACACTTTGAAAAACAGGAGGTGTACACACATGTCTAAAGGAATTTTAGGTAAAAAAGTTGGGATGACACAAGTTTTTGCCGAAAACGGCGATCTCATTCCGGTAACGGTTATTGAAGCAGCTGGAAACGTCGTCCTTCAAAAGAAATCTGAAGAAAAAGATGGCTATACAGCAGTTCAAGTAGGCTATGCCGATCAAAAGCCTTCTCGTCAGAACAAACCGGCGAAGGGCCACGCTGGAAAAGCTGGAGTTTCACCGAAGCGTTTTGTTCGCGAGTTTAAAAGTATCGATGCTGAAGGACTTGAGCTAGGTCAGGAAATTACCGTTGATGCCTTTGCAGCTGGCGATATCGTCAACGTTACAGGCACATCAAAAGGTAAGGGCTTTGCAGGCTCAATTAAACGTCATAATCAATCCCGCGGACCAATGACACACGGTTCTCGTTATCATCGTGGTCCAGGTGCGATGGGACCAATTGACCCAATGCACGTTTTTAAAGGAAAAAATCTACCAGGACAAATGGGTGGAGAAAAGGTTACTGTACAAAACCTTGAAATTGTTCGTGTTGATGCAGAGCGTAACTTGCTTCTTATCAAAGGTAATGTACCAGGACCGAGAAAGAGTTTTGTAAAAGTCACTAGCGCGGCGAATGCGAACTAAAAGCCAGTAGGGAAAGGAGGAAACGTTCATGCCGAAAGTAGTACTTTATAAACAAGATGGTTCCACAGCTGGCGATATTGAATTGTCAGATGCTGTGTTTGGAATCGAACCGAATCAACACGTATTGCATGATGCTGTCGTTATGCAACAAGCTTCACGTCGTCAAGGAACGCATGCGGTGAAAAATCGTTCCGAAGTTAGAGGAGGCGGCAGAAAGCCATGGCGCCAGAAAGGTACTGGCCGTGCACGTCAAGGCTCAATCCGTTCACCACAATGGGTTGGAGGCGGAACAGTGTTTGGTCCAACGCCACGTAGCTATAGCTATAAGCTTCCTAAAAAAGTGCGTCGTCTTGCGATTCGCTCTGCATTGTCTTCACGTGTACTAGAAAATGATGCAGTTGTTGTTGAAGCCCTTGAGTTCAAAGGACCGAAAACAAAAGAAATGGTTGCTGTATTAAACAACCTATCTGCAGCCAAGGCATTGATCGTTACTGCAGATGTTGATGAAACGATTGCTCTGTCAGCGCGTAATATTCCAGGCGTTTCTGTCCTGAAAGCATCGGACATTAATGTACTTGACATCTTGCAGCATGACAAAGTGGTATTCACAAAAGACGCAGTAGCCAAAGTAGAGGAGGTGCTCGGATAATGAACGCAAGGGATGTTCTAAAGCGCCCGGTAATCACCGAGCAGTCTACAGATCTTCTGGCAGACAAAAAATACACCTTCGACGTTGATGTGAAAGCCAACAAAACACAAATCAAGCAAGCCGTTGAATCAATCTTTGATGTAAAGGTTGATAAAGTAAACGTTCTTAATCGCAAAGGAAAGTTTAAGCGTATGGGTCGTTACGGCGGATATACAGCTAGTAAGAAAAGAGCGGTCGTCACGTTGACTGCTGAAAGTAAAGAAATCGACTTTTTCGAAGCCGAATAATGAAGAAAAGGAGGGAACCTTACTATGGCTATTAAAAAGTTTAAGCCAACATCTAACGGTCGTCGTCATATGACTGGAAGTGATTTTTCGGAAATCACAGCGACTGAGCCGGAAAAGAGCTTGCTAAGTGCACTTCCAAAAAAAGCTGGACGTAACAATCAAGGCCGTATTACAGTTCGTCATCAAGGCGGCGGACACAAGAAGAAATACCGTATTATCGACTTTAAGCGTGACAAAGATGGAATACCAGGACGCGTTGCTACGATCGAATACGATCCGAACCGTTCGGCGAACATTGCGCTTATCCATTATGTGGATGGCGAAAAACGTTACATCCTTGCACCTAAAGGAATTAAAGTTGGTACCGAAATTACTTCCGGCGCAGACGCAGACATCAAAATCGGAAACGCCTTGCCTTTGAAGAATATTCCGGTCGGTACAGTTGTACACAACATTGAGCTCAAGCCTGGACATGGTGGTCAGCTCGTTCGTGCTGCAGGTTCTGAAGCACAAGTGCTTGGTAAAGAAGGAAAATACGTACTTGTACGTCTTCGCTCCGGCGAAACACGTATGATCCTAGCAACATGCCGTGCAACTGTAGGTCAAGTTGGAAATGTTGAACACGAATTGATCAACATCGGTAAAGCGGGACGCTCTCGCTGGCTCGGTAAGCGTCCAACGGTTCGTGGTTCCGTAATGAACCCGAACGATCACCCACACGGTGGTGGTGAAGGTCGCGCACCAATCGGACGTAAATCACCAATGTCTCCTTGGGGTAAACCAACACTTGGTTATAAAACACGCAAGAAAAACAAACCGTCTGACAAATATATTGTACGTCGCCGCAAAAAATAAGTGGTCGGTCTTTCCGGCCTATTCTATTTTTAAAGTCGTCAGCGAACGATTGAACACAAAAGGAAAGCATGCGATGTTCTCTAAGAGACAGAGGACGACTTTCCTGAAAATAGGAAGGGAGGTTGCGCATATATGGGACGCAGCTTGAAAAAAGGACCTTTTGCCGATGAGCACTTGATGAAAAAGATCGAGGCCGCTGGAGACAGTGAAAACAAACGCGTCATCAAGACGTGGTCACGTCGCTCTACCATTTCCCTCAATTTATCGGGCACACCATTGCTGTATATGACGGACGCAAACACGTACCTGTCTATGTTACAGAAGATATGGTTGGTCATAAATTAGGTGAATTCGCACCAACACGCACATACCGCGGTCACGACAGTGACGATAAAAAAACTCGCCGTTAATAGAGAGGAGGCCCCCTGAATGGAAGCTAAAGCTATTGCGAAAACCATTCGCATTGCACCGCGTAAAGTTCGCCTTGTGGTCGACTTGATTCGCGGTAAAGAAACAGGTGAAGCACTTGCCATTCTTCGCTTGACGAATAAAGCGTCTTCTCCAGTCGTTGAAAAGCTCCTAAACTCTGCAATTGCAAATGCCGAGCACAACTACGACATGGACGCTGAAAACCTATACGTTTCTAAAGTATTTGTCGATGAAGGACCAACGTTGAAACGGTTCCGCCCGCGTGCCCAGGGCCGTGCAAGTGCAATTAACAAACGCACAAGCCATATTACCTTGATCGTATCAGAAAAGAAGGAGGGATAAATCGTGGGTCAAAAAGTTAACCCAGTCGGTTTGCGAATCGGCGTTATCCGTGATTGGGAATCTAAATGGTTTGCAGGAAAAGATTACGCGGACTTTCTGCATGAAGATATAAAAATTCGCGAATACATTCAAAAGCGTCTAAAAGACTCATCTGTCGCTCAAGTTGAGATTGAACGTGCAGCTAACCGTATCAACATTACGATTCATACGGCAAAGCCAGGTATGGTCATCGGACGTGGTGGTTCAGAGGTTGAAGCACTTCGTAAAAAGCTGAATGCATTGACAGGCAAACGCGTGCATATCAACATCATGGAAATTAAAAAGCCAGACTTGAATGCACAACTTGTAGCAGAAAACATTGCACGTCAGCTTGAAGCACGTATTTCTTTCCGTAGAGCTCAAAAGCAAACAATCCAACGTACAATGCGTTCAGGCGCACAAGGGATTAAAACAGAAACATCTGGACGTCTTGGTGGAGCAGACATTGCTCGCTCAGAATCCTACAGTGAAGGAACAGTTCCTCTTCACACGCTACGCGCGGATATTGACTATGGAACAGCAGAAGCAGACACCACTTACGGAAAAATTGGTGTAAAAGTATGGATCTACCGTGGAGAAGTTCTTCCTACGAAGAAGAAAGCAGAGAAAGGAGGAGAATAAGCCATGTTGATGCCTAAACGTGTAAAGTATCGTCGTGTGCACCGCGGGAAAATGCGTGGTCGTGCGAAAGGCGGAACAGAAGTAGCATTTGGAGAATACGGCTTGCAGGCGGTCGATGCTTCGTGGATCACAAACCGTCAGATCGAAGCAGCTCGTATTGCCATGACACGTTATATGAAACGTGGTGGTAAGGTTTGGATTAAGATTTTTCCATCAAAGCCTTACACAGCAAAACCTCTAGAAGTACGAATGGGTTCTGGTAAAGGTGCGCCTGAAGGATGGGTAGCCGTTGTAAAACCAGGAAAAATTATGTTTGAAATTGCTGGTGTACCTGAAGAAGTGGCTCGTGAAGCATTGCGCCTAGCAGCTCACAAGCTTCCTGTTAAATCGAAATTCGTAAAACGCGAAGAAATTGGTGGTGAATCCAATGAAAGCTAATGAAATCAGAGAATTGACCACTTCAGAGATCGAGCAAAAAGTTCAATCTTTGAAAGAAGAGCTTTTCAACCTTCGTTTTCAGCTGGCAACGGGCCAATTGGAGAATACCGCCAGAGTTCGTGAAGTCAAAAAAAGCATTGCTCGACTAAAAACCGTTGTCCGTGAACGTG
Organism: Litoribacterium kuwaitense; assembly: GCF_011058155.1. Taxonomy (NCBI): domain Bacteria; kingdom Bacillati; phylum Bacillota; class Bacilli; order Caryophanales; family Bacillaceae; genus Litoribacterium; species Litoribacterium kuwaitense. The sequence goes on from NZ_JAALFC010000027.1 coordinate 26,597, forward strand.
AAATCGGCATTGCCAACCGATAAAAGAAAAGGAGGGACGAAGCTCCATGAGTGAACGCAATCAGCGTAAAGTTTACACAGGTCGTGTTGTTTCCGCTAAGATGGATAAAACCATTACAGTCGTCGTTGAGACTTATAAAACCGACAAGCTGTACGGAAAGCGTGTAAAGTACTCTAAGAAATTTAAAGCCCATGATGAAAACAATCAGGCGAAAGATGGAGACATCGTGCGCATTATGGAAACTCGCCCATTGTCTGCGACAAAGCATTTCCGTCTCGTTGAAGTTGTTGAAGAATCAGTGATTATCTAAGTATTTATTGTTGAAGGACTGAAGGGAGGTTAAGTAATATGATCCAGCAGGAATCCCGTTTGAAAGTCGCTGACAATTCTGGTGCTCGTGAAGTATTAGCTATCAAGGTGCTTGGTGGTTCAGGTAGAAAGGTAGCTAATATTGGTGATGTCATTGTTTGTACGGTCAAACAAGCAACACCCGGAGGCGTTGTTAAAAAAGGTGATATTGTCCGCGCAGTAATTGTTCGTACGAAAAGCGGCGTTCGACGCAAAGACGGCTCTTACATCCGTTTCGATGAGAACGCGGCGGTTATTATCCGTGATGATAAAAGCCCGCGTGGGACTCGTATTTTCGGACCTGTTGCACGTGAACTTCGTGACAACAACTTCATGAAAATCGTATCCCTTGCTCCAGAAGTTCTATAAGAAAAACCCAGTGCCAAGGAGGTGCGTATGAAGATGCATATCAAACAAGGTGATAAGGTTCAGGTCATCACTGGAAAAGATAAAGGTAAGCAAGGAACAGTGCTTGAAGCTCTTCCTAAGAAGAGCCGGGTCATCGTAGAAGGCGTTAATGTTGTTAAAAAGCATGCGAAGCCTTCGCAAGAAAACCCACAAGGCGGTATTTTGGATATGGAAGCATCGATCCACGTATCGAATGTGATGGTTCTTGACCCTAAAAACAATGAACCAACTCGAGTTGGTTATGAAGTCAAAAACGGCAAGAAAGTACGCGTCGCCAAAAAAAGTGGCGAAGCACTAGATAAATAATATCTAGAAAGGAGGTCCTATCGTGAATCAGCTAAAGGCATTATATAAAAAAGACATCGTGCCAAGCATGGTGGAGAAGTTTAATTACACTTCAGTTATGGAAGCACCTAAAGTTGAAAAAATCATTATTAACATGGGTGTTGGAGAAGCTGTGCAGAACGCAAAAGTTCTTGACACAGCAGTAGAAGAGCTTACCGCAATTGCTGGTCAAAAGCCAATCGTCACTCGTGCTAAAAAATCTATCGCTGCGTTCCGTCTCCGTGAAGGGATGCCAATCGGAGCCAAAGTAACGCTTCGTGGAGAGCGTATGTATGATTTTCTAAATAAGCTCATCAACGTGTCGTTGCCACGTGTTCGCGACTTCCGTGGTGTGTCAAAGAATGCTTTTGACGGACGTGGGAACTACACTCTTGGTGTCAAAGAACAGTTGATCTTCCCAGAAATCGATTATGATAAAGTCACAAAAGTGCGCGGTATGGACATTGTGATTGTAACAACAGCCAATTCTGATGAAGAGGCTCGTGAACTCTTAACACAAATGGGAATGCCATTTAAAAAATAACTAACAAAGGAGGGACTCCATTGGCTAAAAAATCTATGGTCGCAAAACAGAAAAGGCCACAAAAGTTTGCTGTACGTGAATACACACGCTGTGAACGCTGCGGTCGCCCTCACTCCGTATTACGCAAATTTAAACTTTGCCGTATTTGTTTCCGGGAACTTGCCTATAAAGGACAAATTCCGGGTGTTAAAAAAGCCAGCTGGTAAAACCCCTTATAGAGAGGGAAGGAGGTAACAGATTATGGTCTTGTCAGATCCAATCGCGGATATGCTAACTCGCATCCGCAACGCCAACCTTGTTCGCCACGATAAACTTGAGCTGCCTGCATCGAATCTGAAAAAAGAAATCGCTGAGATTTTAAAGCGTGAAGGGTTTATTCGTGACGTTGAATACATTGAGGACAATAAACAAGGTACAATCCGTATTTTCCTTAAATATGGACCGAACAATGAGCGCGTCATCACTGGATTAAAGCGAATCAGCAAACCAGGACTTCGTGTATACGCAAAATCTAACGAAGTACCAAAAGTGTTAAACGGCCTTGGAATTGCAATCGTATCTACATCTAGCGGTGTATATACAGACAAAGAGGCACGCCAACAAAATGCTGGCGGAGAAGTTCTCGCATACATTTGGTAAAACACATTTGAACGACTGGAGGTGTGATTATGTCACGTATTGGTAATAAGATTCTTGAAATCCCTGAGGGTGTGACCATCGACATCTCTTCGGACAATCAGGTGACCGTCAAAGGCCCTAAAGGCGAACTTTCACGTAAGTTCAGCGAAGACATGAAGATCGTCATTCAAGATAACGTCCTAACTGTTGAGCGTCCTTCTGACATTAATAAGCATAAATCCTTACACGGCACAACTCGTGCCCATATCGGCAACATGGTTGAAGGTGTGACAAAAGGATTTGAGCGTAAGCTTCAGCTAATTGGTGTCGGGTATCGTGCCCAAATGAGTGGCAAGAAATTAGTGTTGAACGTTGGCTACTCTCATCCTGTAGAGATCGTGCCGGAAGATGGCGTCGAAGTTGAAGTTCCAGAGAATACGAAGCTAACTGTCAGAGGCATTGACAAAGAGCGTGTTGGAGCTCTCGCTTCAAACATTCGTCAAGTTCGTCCACCAGAGCCATACAAAGGCAAAGGGATTCGTTATGAAGATGAGTATGTAAGACGTAAAGAAGGTAAAACTGCGAAATAACGCACTTAGAGTAGGAAAGGGGTGACCTTTATGATCACGAAGGTGGATAAAAATAAATCACGCAAAAAGCGTCATGCCCGTGTGCGCACGAAGCTGACCGGTACAGCGGAACGCCCACGCTTGAATGTGTATCGTTCAAATCAGCATATCTACGCACAAGTTATTGATGACGTCAATGCGGTTACATTGGCAAGCGCATCTACATTAGATAAAGAGCTTGGCAGTGATGTAGGCAAAAACGTAGATTCTGCTAAAAAGGTTGGCGAACTAATTGCCACGCGTGCGAAACAAAAAGGTGTAGAAGACGTCATTTTTGATCGTGGCGGATACTTATACCATGGTCGTGTAAAAGCATTGGCTGATGCTGCACGTGAATCTGGACTTTCATTTTAAAAAAATAAAGGAGGGAATCACTTGAGTCACGTAGATGCGAACAAACTTGGCGAATTGACTGAACGTGTCGTTACAGTCAATCGTGTCGCTAAAGTTGTTAAAGGTGGTCGTCGCTTTCGCTTCGCAGCGCTCGTTGTTGTAGGTGACCGAAACGGGCATGTTGGATTCGGTACAGGTAAAGCGCTGGAAGTTCCTGAGGCGATCCGTAAAGCAATTGAAGATGCAAAGAAAAATATGATTCAAGTACCAATCACAGGGACAACAGTTCCTCATATCGTTACTGGCGAATTTGGAGCAGGACGCGTTCTGTTAAAGCCAGCTGCTGAAGGTACTGGAGTTATTGCCGGCGGTCCGGTCCGTGCCGTGTTGGAATTGGCAGGAGTAGGAGACATCCTATCCAAATCCCTCGGGTCAAACACACCAATTAACATGATCCGTGCTACAATTAGCGGATTGTCTGAATTGAAACGTGTAGACGAAGTTGCAAAGCTACGCGGAAAAACCGTCGAAGAGCTGTTAGGATAAGGGGGGCTGACTTATGGCAAAGCAATTAGAAATCACCCTCACTCGCAGTGTGATTGGGCGGTCCAAAGTACAGAAACTCACAGTCGAAACACTTGGGCTAAAGAAAATTCATCAAACAGTGGTACACGAAGACACTCCTGCGGTACGAGGAATGATTAACCGTGTTGCTCACTTAGTCAAAGTGACTGAAAAATAATTTCAATCTCTATTGAATAGGAGGTGCACATGATGAAACTTCATGAGCTTAAGCCCGCAGAAGGTTCCCGCAAAGCACGGAAACGTAAAGGTCGCGGTATGTCTAGCGGAAATGGAAAAACAGCCAGCCGTGGTCATAAAGGACAAAACGCGCGTTCCGGTGGCGGTGTGCGTCTTGGATTCGAAGGGGGACAAAACCCTCTTTATAGACGTCTTCCAAAACGCGGTTTTACGAACATTAACCGTAAGGAATATGCTGTTGTAAATCTTAAGACATTGAATCAACTCGAAGACGGAGCAGAAGTGACACCAGAAACGCTTGTTGCACAAGGTGTTGTAAAAAACACAAAAGACGGCATCAAGATTCTTGGTGAAGGTCAGATCGAAAAAAAGCTTACTGTAAAGGCGCATAAATTTTCTGCTTCCGCGGAAGAAGCAATTAAAGCGGCAGGCGGTCAAACTGAGGTGATCTGATGTTCCGTACATTATCGAACTTCCTGCGTGTGAAAGATATACGAACCAAGATCATATTCACCTTATTGATGTTGCTCGTATTTCGTCTCGGTACATTTATTCCAGTCCCCGGAGTCGATCGAGACGTGATCAACTTCGGGAGCGATACTGTATTTGGTATTTTGAATGTCTTTGGTGGTGGCGCCCTGCAAAACTTCTCGATTTTTGCAATGGGCATTATGCCATACATTACAGCATCCATTATTATGCAGTTATTGCAAATGGATGTCGTGCCGAAGTTTACTGAATGGTCGAAGCAAGGAGACGTTGGCCGTCGTAAGCTTACTCAGTTCACACGTTATGGAACGATTGTACTCGGATTTATTCAGGCTTTGGGCATGTCCTACGGCTTTAATACGATGTTTAGAGGTCTGATTCCTAATCCTTCCATTTTGACGTATTTACTCATTGCCCTCGTGCTTACTGCAGGTACAGCATTTCTTATGTGGCTTGGTGAGCAAATTACAGCTAAAGGCGTTGGGAATGGGATTTCGATCATCATTTTTGCCGGGATTGTCGCATTGATCCCGAACCAAATTAATCAAATTTATATTCAGCAAATCGAAGGCGCTGGTGACCAATTGTTCCTTCGCATTATGGTCGTTCTTATTTTACTGCTTGTTGTTGTCGCCATTGTTGTTGGTGTCATCTTCGTTCAGCAGGCACTTCGTAAAATACCGATCCAATATGCTAAACGGGTAAGCAACAATAAGCCTGTTGGTGGTCAATCAACGCACTTGCCATTGAAAGTAAATGCTGCAGGTGTAATTCCAGTCATCTTTGCGGTGTCATTTATCATTACACCGAGCACCATTGCTTCTTTCTTTCAAGGAAATGGTGTAGCTGATCAAATCATTCAAATTTTTGATTACACGCAGCCGGTCGGTATGACCATTTATGTAGCATTAATCATTGCCTTTACGTACTTTTATACCTTCGTTCAAGTCAATCCTGAACAAATGGCGGATAACTTGAAGAAGCAAGGTGGGTATATCCCTGGCATTCGACCAGGAAAGAGTACACAGCAATATGTGACCAAGATCTTATATCGGTTGACTCTTGTTGGGGCGCTATTCTTGTGTGTCGTTTCTGTCTTACCGATTTTCTTTATCAATATTGCCAACTTGCCGCAATCCGTTCAAATCGGAGGCACAAGCTTGTTAATCGTCGTCGGTGTAGCACTTGAAACGATGAAGCAACTTGAGAGTCAGCTCGTTAAACGTCACTATAAAGGTTTTATTAAATAACAGGTAGGTTCTGTAAAAAAAAGTCACATTTAGGGTTGATACCATGGAATTGATACTCATGGGCCTGCCGGCGCCGGAAAAGGCACACAGGCCGAAAAGATCAAGAAAAAATATGGAATCCCTCATATTTCTACGGGTGATATGTTTCGCTTAGCCATTAAAGAAGAAACCACACTTGGCAAAGAAGCAAAATCCTATATCGATAAAGGGGATCTCGTTCCTGATGAGGTGACCGTTGGGATTGTCAAAGAGCGCCTCGCCAAACAAGATTGTCAAAAAGGCTTTCTGCTGGATGGTTTTCCTCGGACGCTAGCACAAGCAGAAGCCCTTGAGACGATTTTGGAAACTCTGGGAAAAACACTCAATTATGTCTTGCACGTTAATGTTGATGAAGGAAGCCTAATGGAGCGCTTGACAGGACGTCGCATTTGTCCGCAGTGCGGGGCAACGTATCACGTCGTATTTAATCCTCCGAAAGAAGAAGGAGTATGCGACTTGGATGGTGCAACCCTCACACAAAGAGACGATGATAAGCCTGAACAAGTCCGCAATCGTTTGAACGTAAATATTAAGGAAATGGCACCCTTGCTTGATTTTTACGATCAAAAAGGGTATCTTGTCACAATAGATGGCAACCAAGACATTGACCGTGTGTTCGACCAGGTTGAAGAATACCTTGGAGGCATAGATGAATGATCATCTGTAAAACTCCGCGCGAAATCGCAATTATGAAAGAAGCAGGACGTATTGTAGCGTTAACACATCAAAAGTTGAAGAAGCACATACAACCTGGTGTAACAACGAAAGAGCTGGATGACATTGCTGATAATTTTATCCGCCAACACGATGCGACTCCTTCATTTAAAAATTATCAGGGATTCTCAGGGAGCATTTGTGCTTCTGTCAATGAGGAACTTGTGCATGGCATTCCAGGACCACGTCAGTTGAATAATGGAGATATCATCAGTATCGATATCGGTGCTTACTATAATGGGTACCATGGCGATTCGGCTTGGACGTATGCTGTTGGTGATATTGATGAAGAGACTCAACGTTTACTAAAGGTTACGGAAGAATCATTGTACAAGGGACTTGAGCAGGCAAAACCCGGGGATCGATTGTCGAATATTTCCCATGCCATTCAAACGTATGTCGAGAACGAGCAGTTTTCGATCGTACGGGAGTATGTAGGGCACGGTGTTGGGCAAAACTTGCATGAAGACCCTCAAATTCCGCATTATGGCCCGCCTAACAAAGGGCCGCGGTTAAAACCTGGTATGGTTCTTGCCGTAGAGCCCATGGTGAATGCAGGCGAACGTTATGTGAAGACATTGCAAGATAATTGGACGGTGGTTACTGTTGATGGAAAAATGTGTGCTCACTTTGAGCATACGATTGCCATCACAGATACGGGGTATGAAATTTTAACGACACTGTAAAGGTGATGAGGCGTCTGGAAACCGGAAATGATCTACCGCAGCTAGGTCAGTATGTGCGCATACGTCAAGGACGTGATGCTGGCAGCATTGCATTGATCGTAGCGTTTGAGAACGAGCGGTTTATTCTACTGGCAGATGGACATAAACGCCCCAGTGACGCCCCGAAAAAGAAAAATATAAATCACGTAGAAATATTATCGGCCGTGTCGCCTGAAGTCCAACGCAGCTTAAAGGAAACTGGGCGTGTCACCAATGGGAAATTGCGTCATGCAATCGCAACTCTGGATCAGGCGATTCAAAAACGAGTTGAAGAAGGGAGCGCAATCGGAAATGGCAAAAGAGGATGTTATTGAAGTCGAGGGAACCATTACGGAAACCCTCCCGAATGCAATGTTTAAAGTTGAATTAGAAAACGGCCATACGGTATTGGCACACGTCTCTGGGAAAATTCGTATGCACTTTATCCGTATCCTTCCAGGAGATAAAGTGACTGTTGAGCTATCACCATACGATTTAACTAGAGGTCGAATCACGTATCGTTATAAATAACACTCCGACATAAAGGAGGATATACCAATGAAAGTCAGAGCATCGGTCAAACCGATCTGTGAAAGTTGTAAAGTCATTCGTCGTAAAGGTCGAGTGATGGTTATTTGCTCAAATCCAAAGCACAAACAAAAACAAGGTTAAAACCTAAGGAGGTGTCGTCGTTTGGCACGTATTGCTGGTATTGATGTTCCACGCGATAAACGTATCGTGATTTCCTTGACTCGTATTTATGGAGTTGGTAAAACGACTGCCCAAAAATCCTCGCCGAAGCAAACGTTTCAGAGGATACGCGCGTTCGTGACTTAACTGAAGAAGAGCTTGGACGCATTCGTGATGTCGTTAACAACTTAAAGGTAGAAGGGGATCTTCGTCGTGAAGTGTCCTTGAACATTAAACGTTTGATTGAGATCGGTTCTTATCGTGGCATGCGCCACCGTCGTGGTCTACCTGTTCGCGGACAAAATTCTAAAAACAATTCGCGTACTCGAAAAGGCCCTCGCCGAACAGTAGCGAATAAGAAAAAATAAGGAAGGAGGCTAACTCATGGCTCGTAAAACTGTTTCACGGAAAAAACGTGTCAAAAAGAATATTGAGAGCGGTGTGGCTCATATCCGCTCAACCTTCAACAACACCATCGTGACCATTTCAGACACACACGGTAATGTTATATCCTGGTCATCTGCTGGAGCTCTCGGCTTTAAAGGCTCTCGGAAATCAACACCATTTGCTTCACAAATGGCTGCTGAAACAGCTGCAAAAGTGTCTATGGAAAATGGCATGAAAACTCTTGAGGTTAACGTAAAAGGTCCAGGCGCTGGAAGAGAAGCAGCGATTCGTGCATTACAAGCTGCAGGTCTTGAAGTGACAGCTATCAACGATGTCACTCCTGTTCCTCATAATGGTTGCCGTCCGCCAAAACGTCGTCGTGTGTAAGCAAAGCCCCGTATAAAATTCATATCCTTGTCTATAATGGGTTATGATCAATGATTTTACGGCTTATTCGACTTGCTTTAGTGTCGTGAGTAACGGTCAAAAGAAATGTTCGGTTAGGCGCCTCAGTCTGGCCGAGATTTCGACGTTTTGAAGGAGGGTTTAATGAATGATTGAAATCGAAAAGCCACGTATTGAGACAATTGAGCTCAACGAGGATGGCAAGTTCGGTAAGTTTGTCGTGGAACCTCTAGAACGCGGATATGGAACCACGCTCGGAAATTCACTGCGTCGTATTTTGTTATCCTCTCTCCCAGGGGCAGCTATTACTTCTGTTCAATTTGATGGAGTCATGCATGAGTTTTCAACGATTCCTGGGGTGCGTGAGGATGTGACGGCTATCATCCTCAACTTGAAGCGTCTCGCAATGAAAATCTACTCTGATGAAGAGAAGGTTATAGAGCTAGATGTGCAAGGAGAAGGTGTTGTGACGGCCGCTGACATAACTCACGACAGCGACGTGGAAATTTTGAACCCTGATTTGCATATTGCTACACTGTCCGGAGATGCCCATTTACGCATGCGTTTAACAGCAATGCGTGGACGCGGGTATCGGTCTGCAGATTCAAATAAACATGAAGATCAGCCAATTGGTGTCGTTCCGATTGACTCCATCTTTACACCTGTGGCACGTATTACCTATCAGGTAGAAAATACACGTGTCGGTCAAATGACCAACTATGATAAACTAACCCTTGACGTGACGACCGATGGTAGCATTCGACCGGAAGAAGCTGTCTCTCTCGGGGCAAAGATCATGAACGAGCATTTAAATATTTTCATAGGCTTGACCGATGAAGCTCAAAATGCTGAGATTATGGTTGAAAAAGAAGAGGATCAGAAGGAAAAAGTTCTGGAAATGACCATTGAAGAGCTTGATTTATCTGTTCGATCCTATAACTGTTTGAAACGCGCTGGTATCAATACAGTTCAAGAGCTCGCTCATAAAACGGAAGAAGACATGATGAAAGTACGAAATCTAGGACGCAAATCTTTGGAAGAAGTTCGCAATAAGCTCCATGAACTTGGCCTAGGCTTGCGAAAAGATGAGTAGTTTCACTAAAGCAGAGAAAAAGGAGGTTAACTTATGGCATACGCAAAACTAGGTCGTACGAGTGCTCACCGTAAAGGGTTACTTCGTGATCTAACTACAGATCTCATCATCAATGAGCGTATCGAAACCACTCATGCGAAAGCGAAAGAAGTTCGTTCTTTGGCTGAAAAGATGATCACACTTGGCAAGCGTGGAGATTTGCAAGCCCGCCGTCGTGCTGCTGCATTTGTTCGTAGAGAAGTAGCTAATGAAGAAGGGCAAAATGCTGTTCAAAAGCTTTTCTCTGAACTAGCTCCGCGTTTTGAAGATCGCCAAGGCGGCTACACACGCATCTTGAAAGTGGGTCCACGTCGCGGTGATTCAGCACCTATGGTTATTCTCGAATTTCTCGAAGACTAATTCGATACTCAATATGAGGCAAAAGGGCGGAGAAAACCTCTTAGACCAGGGAGGTTGGCATCTATGCCCTTTTTTGCTTCTCTGAAAGTAGCGAGTAGCAAATGGAGGAGCGTTATGGATGCTCTCACCTTATCTAATGTCACATATGCTTATGAGGCGAATCAATCACCAGTATTAAAAAACATCTCATTTTCGATAAAAAAAGGATCCTGGACAGCTATCGGAGGGCCGAATGGTTCGGGAAAATCGACCATTGCCCGTTTGACAAACGGCTTACTCACGCCGCAACAAGGCGGGAATATTCAATTGTTAGACAGACGTTATACAACGACTGATCTACAGGATCTCCGAGTGATTCGTCAGCACGTCGGTTTGCTATTTCAACATCCAGATGATCAGTTTGTAACGTCATCCGTCGAGGAAGACATTGCTTTTGGGCTCGAAAATGATGCCGTGCCATCGAAAGAAATGAGAGCACGTGTTGGTGAGATTTTAAAAAAAACCGAGCTAACCGACTTGCGGTCGCGCGACCCTCATACGTTATCAGGTGGTCAAAAGCAACGATTGGCATTGGCTGGACTCCTCGTAAGAAAACCTTCTCTTCTTGTCCTTGATGAAGCCTTTAGTATGGTTGATCCAGACGGACGCGAAGCTTTGCTGCAGCTCATTAGACAAGAAAATGAGAATGGTATGACGGTGCTGGCGATTACGCATCACTTTGAGCAAATGCTGTATGCTGATCGCTTAATCTGGCTGGAGAATGGTACCATTGTCCGGGATGGACATCCAGTGGATGTGTTATTTTGGCTTTTTGAGCAAAATGAAGCTGACTGGCCTGTTCCGATCGTTTATGACTTAAGTAAGGCACTCGTCAATCAAGGCTGGCTAGAGCGTCCAACGCTCGATCAAGAGGAGCTGTTGACATTCTTATGGACATTACTCTCAAAGAGATAGCGGTTGCTTATACAGACGAATCAGCCGTCCCTCCTGCCCTTTTGCGTGTCACCTACACCTTTCGTAAAGGCGTATGGTATAGCGTGATCGGAAAAGCTGGTGCGGGGAAGAGTACATTATTGCAACTACTGGCAGGCTTGCTGAAAATGAATGAAGGTGACATGGTCATCGGGCAGGCGCACCTTCATAAAGGTACAAAAGAAAAGGCTTGGCGCAAGGCATTTCGTTCGTCTGGATACGTCCTTCAGTTTGCTGAAAAGCAATTTTTTGAGGAGACGGTTGAAAAGGAAATGATGTACGGCCTATTGAATCAAGGTGTCTCACTCAACGATGCGCAAACCGAAGTGCAGAATGTCGCACAAGCACTCGGCATTCAAGAACAGATGCTACGACGCTCTCCCTTTACATTAAGCGGAGGTGAGCAGCGCAAGGTCGCGATCGCGAGCATTCTAGTTATGCAGCCGACCATCCTCCTTTTAGATGAACCAACTGCAGGTTTGGACCCGCTCGCCAGTCGTCATGTGATGGACGTTTTAAAAAAGTATCACCAAGAAACTCAATGTACCGTTGTGCATGTGAGTCACGAGATTGAAGAGGTGTATCATACTGCTGATATCGTCTTACAGTTAGAGCAGGGGACGATCGTCAATTCAGGCGATCCAGGAACGATCTTGCTCGAACAAACATATACAGCACCGCCAGTGCCTCTTAAACTGGCCCAAGACATCGAAGCGCTGACATCTCAACCCATTCGTCAGCCGACGAAGCATGTCACTGCACAAGACCTTTTTGAGGCATTGTATCAAGTGTATGGAAGCTGTAGGTGACGCGATGAAATCAATGTATGTTGCGCAAGACTCAGTCATCCATAAGACAGATCCACGCGCAAAGATTGTGATGATTATTGTAGTTACGATTCTGAGCTTTGTCCTTCACAGCCCGTCGAGCTATATCTTCTTAGGTGTTCTTGTCCTGCTCACCTATATAATGACTCGCCTACCTTGGCGAACAGTGTGGCCGAGCCTTAAACCTGTGCTCTGGCTTGCGGGCTTTGCCTTTTTACTTCATGTCGTATCGGCGACAGGGACAGACCTTTGGGTTCAGTGGGGATGGGTTAAAATCAATGAAGAAAGCGTCCTTCAAGCGGGACGTATCTTGCTACGCTTACTGATTATTTGTGCAGCAGGTTTTCTTTTGCCCTTGACAACGTCCCCCTCAGAACTCGTCGCCGCATTTGCATGGATGTTAAAACCGCTCGCTTGGCTTGGTTTTTCCCCAGCAGATGGCGCACTCGCAATGACGATAACCGTCCGGTACACAACATTGCTGGCAGAAGAGGCACGGCGCATTTTTCATGCCCAAAAAGCTCGAGGCGCTGAATTGACATGGAGACACCCGAGACAAACCTTCCGGCATCTACAGGCGTATATGATTCCGTTGGCTGTCGGAACGATACGCCGAGCGCATGCCTTAGCGGAAGCGATCGATGCTCGCGGATACGATGGGAGCCGCCCACGCAGCGCTTATCGAGATGTACGATGGACATTTTCCGACTCACTAAAGCTAAGTATCTTTCTACTCGCAGCAGGAGGAATCTATTGGATTCAATAAGGAGTGAAGGAAATGCCCCGATGGCGCGGTATCATCCAATACGACGGATCTAAATTTTCAGGTTTTCAACGGCAGAGCAAAGGGCGAACTGTGCAAGGTGTTGTCGAAAAAGCGCTTGGCAAAATGCACAAAACAGCGGACGTCCCGATCTTTGGTTCCGGACGGACAGATGCCGGTGTACATGCATTTGGGCAAGTCATCCATTTCGATTCACCAGTTCAAATCCCCGAAGAGCGGTGGTTGCAGGCATTAAACGGATGGCTGCCCGATGATGTCATTCTCTATGCGATTGCGCCGGTTGAGGAAACGTTCCATGCTAGGTACGATGCGATCGGCAAAGCATATGAATACCGAGTCACCAATGGCCCTATTAAAGATGTATTTCGGCGGTTGTATGTACACCACGAATTCCGACCTCTAAACGAAGAACTGATGCAAGAAGCATTAGCCCTATTTTATGGGACGCATGACTTTCGCGCCTTTTGCTCGACGCGCTCAACAGTGACGTCTCACGTACGGACGGTTACGAAAGCAACGCTCGAAAAAAGCGGTGCAGAGTTTTGCTTTTACATTGAGGGCAACGGGTTTCTACACCATATGGTACGCATGATCGTCGGAACCGTCATTAAGGCAGGGCATGGTGCCATCGCGCCAGAGGACATTCAACACTGCTTGGAGTCAGGGGACAAAGGAAATACAGTCAAAACCGCACCAGCACAAGGGTTGTACCTACTCCGCGTTGATTATCCAGAAGATACAGCCGCAAAAGAGAATTAGGCTAAAGCTGTGAAAAATTAGACAACGACGCCTCGTGTTTATTTTTTCTTGACACGACTGACTGCGTTCGTTATTATTAAGACTAGTGTTCATTTAAAATCCACGAAAAAGCCCCGGAAACTTTCTCGTGATTGAATAAACTTTATGAAAGCACATTGGAGGGACATCGACATGCGTCAGACGTATATGGCGAAGCCGTTAGAACAGAATCGTAAATGGTATGTTGTCGATGCAGAAGGACAAACGCTTGGTCGTCTTGCGACTGAAGTAGCGTCAATTCTGCGCGGTAAACATAAGCCTACGTTCACACCGAACGTAGATACAGGAGATTACATCATCGTCATCAACGCAAGCAAGATCCAATTAACAGGAAACAAGCTTCAAGACAAAATGTACTATCGTCATTCGCAGCACCCAGGCGGATTGAAAGAAACATCAGCATATGAAATGCGTGAAAAACACCCTGACCGTATGATCAAGCTTGCTGTGAAAGGCATGCTTCCAAAAGGTCCATTGGGTCGTCAAATGGCTAAAAAACTAAACGTATACGGTGGCAGTGAGCATCCTCATGCAGCACAATCACCAGAAGTTTACGAACTAAAAGGTTAAAGGAGGGACTACTTAAATGGCTACACTTCAATATTACGGCACAGGCCGTCGTAAAACATCTGTTGCACGCGTACGTCTCGTACCAGGAAATGGTCGCGTCGTCATCAACAACCGTGAATTTGAAGACTTCTTTCCTGTTCCTTCCGTCAGAGAAGTCGTTCAGCGTCCATTAAAAGTCGCTGAAGTGGAAGGCAACTATGACGTCATTGTCAGTGTAAATGGTGGAGGAAGCACTGGTCAGGCAGGCGCTGTACGTCTTGGCATTGCCCGTGCATTGCTTAAAGTCGATCCAGCCAACCGTCCGTCATTGAAAGACCAAGGTCTTCTTACACGTGATGCTCGTGCGAAAGAGCGTAAGAAATACGGTCTTAAAGGCGCGCGTCGTGCACCTCAGTTCTCAAAACGTTAATAAATCAACGTTTCAAGCCTCCGAACCCCACTATGGTTCGGGGCTTTTTTAATGCAAAAATGAACGGAACCACCAGCTGCAAAATGAAGTGTAAAATTTGACTTGATATCTACAGAATTCTCTCCTTTTTTACTGTATTGTTTGATTTTTCTAATAATAAGTTTTGTTGAACATTATGTGAAAATATTCACGTTTTTATTGTGAATAATTTCACAAAGTAGTATGATTTGATTGTAAAAGTTAATGAAGGAGTGAGTCATCAATGGAGAATATCAACGTTAAAAGTTTTGTTAACAAAATACTGGCAGGGGTTGCATTGGGAATTGTTGTTGGCTTAATCCCCAACGCGATATTAGGTGAGTTATTTAAATTCCTTTCACAATATCATGATATATTCGCAACTTTGAACAGTGTAGTCGTCGGTATTCAATTTACAGTACCAGTGATCGTCGGGGTTTTAATAGCAATGCAATTTAAAATGAACTCAATCCAAACAGTTATTGTTGGCACTGCATCCTTTGTTGGAAGTGGTGCAGCTTCCTTCCAAGGGAATATATGGATCTTAACCGGGATCGGTGATTTAATCAACACCATGATCACCGCTTCCATAGCTGTATTAATTATTATGCTTATACAAGATAAACTCAAAAGCCTTACTATTATCCTCTTACCAATTATCGCTGGAGGAATTGCAGGTTTTATAGGAATTATTCTATTGCCTTATGTCCAATTAATTACAGATGGCATCGGTCAAGTGATTAACAGTTTTACAACTTTACAGCCATTATTGATGTATATCCTGATCGCGATTGCCTTCAGTATTATAATCGTTTCTCCAATCTCCACAGTCGCTATAGCAATGGCGATAGGAATTTCAGGTTTGGCGGCTGGTGCTGCGAACATTGGTATTGCTGCAGCAGCGTGCATGCTCGTTATTGGAACTTTTAAAGTAAATAATAGTGGCGTACCAATAGCCATTTTTCTAGGTGCAATGAAAATGATGATGCCGAATCTGCTTAAAAATCCTATTATTGCAGTCCCAATCGGATTAACAGCTGCAGTTACCGGATTTGTCGCAAGCTTCGTTGGGATTGAAGGAACAAAAGAATCTGCAGGGTTTGGCTTTTCTGGCTTAGTTGGCCCAATTAATGCCGTTAAGTTTATGGATGGAAGCATTTTGGTGAATATAGGCATGTTAATTTTAGTGTATTTTATAGTACCATTTATTGCCGCGTATGTTATTCATCATCTATGTACAAGGGTCTTGAAGCTTTATGATCCATCCGTATTTAAATTTATTTCAGAAGAAAGCGGGGAATAAAATATGAATAAAATTATGATGTTTGGTGCTCGGGAAGATGAAAAAGAGGCCGCATTAACATGGGCAAAGGTAAATAATGTTGATATTACCTTTTCCAAAGAAATATTGAAGGTTGAAACAGTAGAACAACTAAAAGGATTTGATGGTGTTACCACACAACAAACAGGAAGGCTTGATGACAGCATTTATGAACGTTTAAGCAAATTGGGAATGAAGCAAATAGCTCAACGCAGTGCAGGGTATGATATGTACAACCTTGAGAAAGCAGCGGAATATAATATCATTATCTCCAATGTGCCAAGCTATTCACCAAATTCAGTCGCTGAGTATGCAGTCACAGCAGCTTTACAGCTTATTCGAAAAACGCATTTAATCAATCAAAAAGTTGAAGAAAAGGATTTCAGATGGCAAAAATCGATAATGGCTAAAGAAGTAAAGACCCTGGAAGTTGCTATTATTGGTACTGGACGTATCGGACAAATAACAGCAAAAATTTTCAAAGGTTTTGGAGCTAAAGTTGTAGGATATGATTTATATCCTAACGAACATGCCGAGCAATACCTTGAATATAAGAATTCTATTGAAGAAACAGTTTCAAATGCAGACATAGTTTCTATTCATATGCCTGCGACAAAAGACAATTACCACTTATTTAACGAAGAATTATTTAATCAGTTTAAAGATGATGCGGTCTTTATCAATACGGCGAGGGGATCTATTGTAGACACTAGGGCCCTGCTCAAAGCACTAGAGAGAGAGAAGATCGCAGGGGCTGCTTTAGATACGTATGAAAATGAAAGCACCTATTATCCAAAGGATTTCCGCGACAAAGAAATCTCTGATTCTATATTAACTGAGTTAGTGACTCGCCCAGATGTCATCTTAACGCCACATATTGCTTTTTATACAGATGTAGCAGTTAAAAACTTAGTAGAAGGTGGGTTGGACGCTGCATTATCAGTGATAGAAACAGGAACTTGTGAGACGAGAATTAATTGAATATAAACATCGAGCCTTCTAAAGTATCTTTGATAAAAGAACTAGTGTAGTCCATAAAAAGACTGTAGACTAAGTGACAATAAAAGGCACCTTCGACATGGTATAAACAAACAAATACTATTCGGAGGTGTTTTTGCCTGGACAAAAGCTTTTTCAAGAATGGTGACGATTATTAGTGAGTCAAACGTTCTTGAAAAAGTTCAAGACACGATTCATTCTCAAGCAATCACGGTAGGTTTCATTTTTGATAATGCAGTGGCTATTGATGCGACACATTTTGAAACGAAAGATCACACCTCAAAAAGAGGACAAACCAAAAACAGAACCCAAGAAGAATGTTTTTTGGCATGGCTTTAAGGCACATTTAGCTGTTGAAACACAAGGCCAATATATTTTTCAATCTCTTTTCTCCTGGAAATTTAAATGATTGAAAAGGCTGTAATTCCTTTATTAAAATGCATAAACGAACGTATTCAACTTTTTCCTCTGCGCTACGAAGGAATGGGTGCCGAAACCTTTAGTTAGGGGTTAAAGTCGATATGATTTGACTTCTTTTACCTTTGTGAATATCGGTGTTAAAATCCTCAATAATAACGGTTTAAAATTCCCCAGTTTTCACTGATAATCTAACTCGACAGAGATAGATTGGAAGTGTTGGAA
>NZ_JAALFC010000028.1 GCF_011058155.1 Litoribacterium kuwaitense
TCCTGCACTTCAAAGCGTACTCGCCTCCGCATTTCTTTGTTGTCTAGCTCCGCGGTGCAGAAACTGCGAAGCAGAAATCCCCTGACTCGTGAAATGTGGGAATCCATTTCTCGGTCAGGTGATGTTCTGTTCTCCGTTTCTAAGCGTGCACCGCTCCGCATTTCTTTGTTGCATATGTTTTTTGTTTTTGGAAATGCTAGGGGCAAAGGTTTATTTTGAAGGGGTTGGTGGTGTTGTGGTGGTTTTGGATGGGTGCGCTTGCTTGGATGGGACTGGGCTTTAGTGGGAATGTTCAGGACATGAAGGGAGTGGAGCTGCCGCCTGTACGTGTTTTACACGTTGAGGATGGGGCGGAAGAGGTGTGGACGAACGATCAGCGCATTCAGAAGGAAGGTGCTCGAATGGTGGCATCAATTAAAACACACTATGAAGGTACGTTTGTTCCGCCTCAGTCAGGTATGCTTGTCCGAATTCCGTATATGCCGCCTATTGTGTTAGACGGCGTTCCTTTTGATGGTGCTGTGTCTCAAGTGGTTTTAGCCATTCCTGAAGAGGCGCCCTCGTATTTGCTGTTACGAGATTCAGAAGAACGTTGGCATGTGTGTAGCTTTTCTCATCCGATTGATCATTTGATGATCCCCACTGTTGGTGAAGCACCACTTTCATCAAACACCGTTCCTTAACATCGTTAAAAATAGGTTGACTTGATTAAAACGGCTCTGGTATGATGTTTGAAATTATATAGCCATTCGAGGAAAGAGAGAGTACTTAATGATGCGTGGTATAGCGACCGGGGATGGTGAAAGCCCGGCCATCGCATTGTTGAGGAACCGGACTCTGGAGAAGCTTACCTGAACGTTAAAGTAGGGTAGCCGCTGGCCGCGTTATCCGCCTGAAGTGGGAAAGGATTCTTTCCAAAAAGAGTGGCACCACGGCGTCCCCGTCTCTTATATAGAGGCGGGGTTTTTGGCGTGTCTGAAAGGGTGAACAATGATGAAAAACATGCATGATATGTGGCAAGGAGCGTTGTTTAATGCATTATGTGAACATGCCTCTTTTGAGGAGATTGGTCAATGGATTGAGGCTCCAAAAGATCGTGCACACGGCGATTTGGCATTTCCGTGCTTTCCTCTTGCCAAACGTCAGCGTCGCGCGCCGAGTGCGATTGCTGAAGATCTAGCCGCGACGCTCACGCACGATGAATTTGCGCGTGTTGAGGCGGTTGGTGGATATGTGAATGTGTTTTTTAAAAAGGATTCACTGAGTCGGCAAGTTCTTCAATCGATTGTTGTCCAGAAAAGCGCGTACGGTTCCTTTGTTACAGGGAAAAGCGCACGTGTGCCGATTGATTTTTCGTCACCGAATATTGCAAAGCCGTTTTCAATGGGACATTTGCGCTCAACGGTCATCGGCAATGCGTTGGCGTTGCTGGCGGAGAAAAACGGCTTTTTGCCGGAGCGGATCAATTATATTGGCGATTGGGGAACGCAGTTTGGCAAATTAATTGTGGCGTATCAACGTTGGGGCTCTGAAGCGGAAGTGCGTCAGGCGCCGATCCAAACGCTGTATAAGCTATATGTTCGTTTTCATGAGGAAGCGGAAAAGGAGCCCGAGCTGGATGACGAAGGGCGGGCGTGGTTCGTGCGGTTAGAGCAGGGGGATGAAGAGGCTGTGGCGTTATGGACATGGTTCCGTCAAGAGTCCATTGTCGCTTTTCAGCATCTGTACGACCGTTTGGGCATTACGTTTGATCGGATTCAAGGCGAGGCGTATTACAATGATCGGATGAAGGCTGTGATGACGCACTTACAAGAAGCAGGGCTGTTAGAAGAGTCGGATGGCGCACTCGTCGTTCGGTTAGATGATGAAGGTCTCCCACCTTGTTTATTCCAAAAGAAAGACGGCTCTTCACTATATGCGACGCGCGACCTAGCGGCTGTCTATCATCGAAATGAAGAGCTGTCACCGGCACGTCTTCTGTATGTCGTCGGTCAGGAACAAAGCTTGCATTTTAAACAAATTCAAGCCGTGTTAACACGCTTAGGTGTTGAGAAACAAAAGCAGCCTGAGCACGTAGCCTTTGGCTTATTGCTTTCCGACGGCAAGAAAATGTCAACAAGACGTGGCCGGGTCATTTTTTGGAGGATGTTTTAGAGGAGGCAACAGGACGCGCACTGCAGTCGATTCAGCAACGAAATAGCTCATTGGAAAACCCGCAGCAGGTGGCACAGCAAGTTGCGGTTGGCGCGATGATTTTTCACGATTTGAAACACGATCGTCGCAACGATGTCGCGTTTTCTTTGGAGGATATGCTCGCATTTGAAGGAGAAACAGGGCCGTATGTGCAGTATACGCATGCACGCGCGTGTACGCTTTTACACAAAGGAGACTGGGATAGCGGTGCGTTTGCTGTTGATCTTACAGATGAAGAGGCGTGGCCTGTTGTTAAAGCGTTAGCTGAATTTCCGAATATTGTCCAGCGCGCCTGGAACGATGCCGACCCTTCGCAAGTGGCACGTCACGCATTGGCTTTAGCGAAAGCATTTAATGCGTATTATGGAAAAGTGCGGATTTTAGGTGATAGTGAGCACGTAAAAGCCAGGATGACGCTGACTTGGGCTGTAGCGACGGTGCTTAAGGAAGGGCTTCGCTTGCTTGGCATTCAAGCCCCTGAACGGATGTAACTTTGTAAGATGAAAGAGGAGGGTTATCACGCCTTCTCTTTTTGTGTTTTTTTGCTTGACTGGAAAGTATACAAGGGTGCGCGCGCGAACATGCCAAGTGAAACAGGAGGTGTATAAGTGACCAAAAAAGTGTGACATAATTAAGATCACTTACTCAGATTTCCTCGCTCGTGCAAGGTGTATTTACACTGAACGAAAGCACTGAAGGAGGGTGAGAAATGAGAACAGAAATAAGCATCGTACTTGGGCTCGCAGTGTTACTTTCTGTATGGCTAGGGCGAAATAATATTCAGAAATATCTAGTTATTTTTATTATAAACATCATGTTAACGCACATTTGCTGATCTTAGATTTAGCGGTTGTTGATAAGTTCATTGCTCATGATGAATATGATTTAGCGTTCAATATCAACAATGAAGAGCTGATCTAGGAGTATCAGATTGAGGATAGAAGGAGGGTCTATAAGGAAAAAGGTGAAGAGCTGTATAACGCTATTGACCTAGCCAGAGCTGAAGACTATATAGGCATCGGGTTTAGACGTCTCAATTCATGTGTAACATTTGTCTGATGTTGAAGAAAAATCTCTTGAGGAGGAGCCGTTTCTCGTGATGCCGTCCCAAAAATATAGTAATTATGTTGAGGTTGTTCACGTATCGGATGCTTTAGAACAAGAAAAAGACAGGGAAAGGAACCTGTCTTTAATAAAGTGAATGATGTAGAAAAAAAGCCGGGCATTTAAGAGATTACTTTGCCGCCTCGAGCGTTCCACCTTCGTATGCTTCTGGTTCCCCTGCACGAACAAGCAGTTTGCCGGTATTTTTGCCGGTAAATAATCCTAAAAATGCATCGATCGTTTGGTCAAACCCGTCAACGATATGTTCTCTATACGTTAATGAGCCGTTTGCCAATTGCTTGGCAATATACGCTGATCCTTCGTCAAACAGATGCGCGTAATCGGAAACGATAAACCCTTTCATCATGGCGCGTCTCGTTAATAGCAATGGCTGAATACGCGGTCCGTGATCAAGCTCTTGCAAATTATAGAGAGAGATTTGGCCGCATAGAGGGATACGTGCGCCATCGTTTAACAGCTGTAGGACGGCATCAGAGACCGGTCCGCCAACATTGTCAAAATAGACATCGACGCCGTCAGGACAAATGTTTTCCAACTCTTCACTAAAGTTTTCAGATTTGTAATTGATCGCTGCGTCTACTTTGAGGTCCTTCGTTAAAAAGTGGCACTTTTCATCGGAGCCAGCAATACCGATGACACGAGCACCAGCAAGCTTAGCGAGCTGGCAGACGATGCTGCCGACGGCGCCTGCAGCGCCAGACACGACGACTGTGTCATCTTCGTCAGGTTGTCCGATGTGAAACAGGCCTACGTAAGCGGTCATCCCAGTCATGCCGAGTGGGCCGAGAAAGGCGGTCGGGGCTCCAATTGACGGATCAATTGGGCGTAATAAAGAGCCGTGGACGGCGTTATACTGCCTAAATGGAAGGTTTCCTGTGACGAGGTCACCTTTTTTAAAATCTGCATGGTTCGACGCAATGATTTCGCCGAGTACCCCGCCGGCTAACGGTTCGTTTAGTTGAAAAGGAGCGACATATGAGCGGGTGTCGTTCATCCGCCCGCGCATATAAGGGTCGACTGACAGGTAGAGCGTATGCACAAGCACTTCATTTTCTTGAATCGTTGGGATGGGCATGTCTTCGTACGAAAAATCTTCGGCGGTCGGCATTCCTGTTGGCCGACGCTTTAACACTAGCTGCTGATTGTTTGAGCTCATTCAAACCATATCCTTTCTGCGTGATGTTTGATTACTATACTAAAAGAGTGCCGGTTGTGCATTGATTTAGCTTGGGCGATGTTGTATTCTCCAAACAACAAACTTTTGGAGAAGGGAGTTGTATGATTTTGGAGTCAGAACGGCTACTTTACAAACGTTACGAGCTTGCTGATCTTCCTTTTTACTGCAAAATGTGGCAGCATCCCGACGTTGTGCGTTATATCGGAAATGGGTCTCCTAAGACAGCTGATGAGGCAGAGCGCAGTCTTCGCTATTGGGCACTGCCTTTGTATGAAGAACGACTTGGGCTTTATCAAATTATTGATAAGAAGACGAAGGCTCCGATGGGTCATGCTGGTTTAGTCCGCCAACAAGTGGAGGGGCGGACCGAGATTGAAATTGGCTACTGGCTGTTGCCGGAATACTGGGGATACGGTTATGCAAAAGAAGCTGCCTCGACGATGAAAGCTTATGGAGAGGCAGAGCTCGGACTAAGCCGATTGATCTGCCTCATTCACCCAGAACACCCTGCTTCTATCTTCGTTGCGCTGAAAACAGGGATGCACTATGAAAAAACGAGTGTGTACAATGGTCGTGACGTGCTCGTCTATGCGACAACAGGGAAAAAAGTGTTACGTTGATCGGCGCTGTGCTTCGACAATTCCTTTTTGCCGTGCTGTGACCTCACCTTGATGGAGCAAGTCAATGTTGATATGCTCGGGCAAGTTTGTAAAGATCACTGGCGTCGTCAAGTTTGCTTTGTTCGCTAGTGCGTCGAGGTCGATGCGTAGCAACGGTTGCCCTTCTTCGACGTCATCTCCTTGAGCTACAAGGGCTTCAAAGCCTTCCCCTTTAAGCTGCACCGTATCCAATCCGACGTGAATCAAAATTTCAGTACCACTTTTTGTCTTTAAGCCAATCGCGTGGCGAGTGTCGGCAAGTATCGCAACTGAGGCATGGAAAGGAGCCGTCACAGTGCCATCGGTTGGGTTAATGGCAAACCCGTCGCCCATCATTTTTTTAGAGAACGCTTCGTCTTTGACGTCTTCAAGTCGAATGAGGGTGCCCGTCAACGGTGCGGTTACGGCTGCGATATCATTTTCATTGGCAAAGCTTTGGTCGTTCGTTTGTGCAGATTGAGGTGCATCATTCAGCTGTTCGTTTGTTCTCTGCGTTGTTAAAATCCCTTCTTTAAATGCATGCAAGGCGTTATAAACAAATTCTACTTGTGTACCGACGATGATTTGCAAATTCGTTTTATTCACTTTCACTGTGCCTCTAGCGCCATGCTTTTTCAAGGCCGCTTCGTCGACTCGATCCATGTTATGAACTGTTAACCGGAGCCGTGTTGCGCAATGGTCAATCGTGTTCAGATTGTCTTTCCCGCCTAAATCTTCTAGAAAATAAGCAGCTTGTTGCTGATGCTTGTCAAATCCCTGCTTGTTTGCTTGCATATCAACCGTCCCAGGGCTTCCTGTAACAGCAAGCTCTTCATCCTCATCTTCACGCCCGGGCGTTTTTAAATCAAACTTTTTAATGACAAAATAGAAGATCCCTAAGTAAATAAAGAAGTAAATCACACCCATAATTAACAAGATATAGATGCGCGTCCCATTTAACGATTGTAAAACGAAGTCAATGGCTCCAGCGGAGAAGCCGAATCCGTGACGTACGCCGAAAATGGTCGCTAAATATAAGGCTGAGCCGGTCAATAAGGCGTGAATACCGTAGAGCACAGGGGCTAGAAACATAAAGGAATACTCGACAGGCTCTGTAATTCCGGTAAAAAATGAAGCGAACGCAAGGCTGAGCATAGCGGTTAACGTCGCTTTACGACGTCCTTTTTTGGCAGCAAGACCGATCGCAACTGCTGCGCCAGGTATGCCGAACATCATGATGACATAAAAGCCGCCCATGAAGATGCCTGCTTCCGGGTCACCCGCGAGAAACCGGCTAAGATCGCCCGTCGCGCCCTCGTACTCACCGAATTGGAACCAGACGAGTGTATTGATGACATGATGAAGACCAAGTGGAATAAGTAAACGGTTGATGAAGCCAAACAATCCAGCACCGACCGCTCCAGCTTCAACGATAGACTGTCCACCGGCTTCCACGAGCCCTTGAATAGGCGGCCACACGAAACCAAGAATCGCCGTCAAGACGATCATTACGCCGGCTTGAATGATCGGTACGAAACGCCTCCCGCCAAAAAAGGCTAGAAACTCTGGGAGCTGAATGTTATTAAAACGGTTATATAATAAACCCGCACTCACACCCGAGATGAGACCACCAAGCACGCCCATGCTGATATCCTCGCCACCAATGACAACGAGTCCAGACGATAAAATAAAATACCCGATTACCCCTGCGAGTGCAGCGGTACCGTTACTGTCTTTAGCAAAGCCTATTGCCACTCCGGCAGAAAAGATTAAGGCAAGATTATCGACAATGCTTTGGCCGGACATGCGGATAAAGCTGCCTCCGGGAACTAGAAATTCTTCCATAATCAGACCGATCCCGATTAAAATCCCTGCAGCTGGAAGCACTGCAATCGGGAGCATTAACGCTTTACCTAGCCGTTGAAGAAATGAAAGCATCGAACCCCTCCTTATAAATGTGATGAATTTATTTTATGGTTACCCTTGATGTCAATCGTCTAAAATCTTTTTTCTTTTATAACACCGGGAGATTGGTAAGTAGTATTTAAAAATTTCGCGATGATATGTGAAGTCCCTTCTTTTAAATGTGCTTAAAATAAAACGTACGGTTTTGTGAAAGGAACGCTTCCTCGTATGTTTTCTTTCCTGATCGTGGTAAAATCGAGACGAACCCCCAAGTGAACAGTGGGAGGATGTAAACGGAAAGGAGAGTTTATATGTTAGACGGCTTTATCGCGTCGCACGCAGGATCGTGGGCGTTCGTTGTTCTTCTGTTTATTCTGTCGTTTTTTATGATCCGTGTAAAATTCTTGCCGATGATTCTTCGTTTGTTTTACGTCATCATGCTTGTAACGGGTGTGTATATACTGATTCAATATGCATTCCCGATTAATTATCTCATTAAAGGGATTTTAGCAGTCATTACAATCGGCTTAATGGAAGCAACACTTGGACGTAAAAAACGTGGCGAAAATGCAAATGTCTTTTTTGTCATTTCCCTCGCTTTGCTCGTCGTAATTATTTTGCTAGGATATGGAGTTATTGGTTAAAGTAAATGAGGAAGCAGCCTTTCAATTGCAGGCTGCTTTTCACTATTTTTAGGGGGGAATGAGCCGTTTGCTATTTCCTTGATGGCTAGTAGAAGAGGAGTGATTTTTTGTACCAGGCGAGCGCACGTTTCGTTAAAATATCAAAAATTCTATAAATTCATTTATGCAATTACACTCCCGATGCTATTTGGTGCACTTGTAGGTCATCTCGACAAATTCATAAATGTCGCCATTCGTTTGCTGCTTAAATGTGCGTGTTTTTTTAAACCCCGCCTTTAGATAAACTTTAATCGCTCGTTCATTAAACGTCGCGACCGATAAGGTGATATGTTGGGGTGCGAAGGTCTTTTGTACAAACGACATGCCCGCTTGTACAAAAGACAACCCATTCCCTGCCGGTTAAATCGGGCTGCATACCTAAACCAATATCAACGGTATCTGGTGCTACGTGATTGGCGCTAAAAAAACCGATCAACTCATGTGGATTCGTCACGGCGAACATTCTGTCCCCCCGCAATTTAGCGTCAATAAACTCGGCGAAGTCCTCTTCATCTGCATCCATATCATAGAACGAATCATCACCTTCATAACGCCATTCGTAGCCGAAGCGAGTTGCACGCAGAGTTCATGTTTGAATCGTTAGATGCACAAGGCCAAGCGCTAAACCTAGGAGAGATCGTCCTGCTTGAAGAAGAAGTGCCAGCGTTCACTAGTGCGTGGGTCAGGCAAGGGATTGCCATAAGTGCATTGCATAACCATTGGCTATACACAAAACCGACGATTCTCTATGCACATTTTCAATCAGTTGAACCACCGTTGCAGTTTGCCACGAAGGTTGCTGCGGCTTTGCAGGTATTGCAACGTTAGACGATCACAACTAGAGAGCCGACGCAGTTTGGTTTGCCGTTTTTGTACTTTAAATCGCCTTGGCTAAGCCCCTTGTCCTTGTCAGCCAAGCACCGCATCCGTGTCCTTGCCAACAAACGAAACCCTGCGCGGCGGCAGGGTTTCACGTACAGTATTAAGACTGGTGTTCTGGCATGGCGCCAATATACGTTGCTTGCGGACGGATAATCCGGTTGTTTTCATTTTGCTCGAACACGTGGGCGCTCCAGCCAGCCATTCGGGCTGATGAGAACGTCGGCGTGAATAACTCAGCCGGGAATTGCAACGCTTTTAAAATCGCTGCAGCATAGAACTCGACGTTTGCATACAGATGACGCCCCGGCTTGTATTCCTGTAAAAGAGCGACTGCGGTTTTTTCGACGTGGTTGGCTAAGTCGAACCACGGGTCCCGTCCCTTTAATTCTAACGTAATTGCTTTTAAAGCCTGCCCACGTGGATCAGCGGTTTTATATACCCGGTGACCGAAGCCCATAAGGCGCTCGCCGTTTTCGATCTTTTGGCGTAACACTGTTTCAGCGTTTTCTGGCGTCGAAATTTCTTCAAGTAAATCGATGACGCCAGACGGAGCTCCGCCGTGCAAAGGACCCTTCATTGCGCCGAGGGCACCTGTGAGTGCCGAGGCAAGGTCAGATTGTGTTGACGAGATGACCCGAGCGGTAAAGGTTGATGCATTTAAACCATGCTCTGCAGTTAGGATCATATATGCATTTAAGGCAGCAACGTGTGCTTCTTCAGGCTCTTCACCATAAAGCATATACAAAAACTGTGCGGCATGCTTTAGACCGGGCTTTGGCTGAATCGGCTCTAACCCTTTCATGCGTCGATAGCGGCGGGCGATCGCTGTCGGTAGCATCGCGGTTAAAAAGAGGGCCTGCTCCTTCGTTGCTGGCCATGTATAAGATGCGTCTCCTGCAGAAGATACGGCGGTACGCGCCGCTTCCATGAGATCAAAGGCAGGCGGCAGCTCATCAATCATTTTTCTACATGTAGAGGCAGATGGGCCGCATTCGACCACGCTTCATAAAACACTTTCTTTTCATCGCCTAGTGGTAAATTCCCGTGCCATAACAGGTAGGCGACTTCTTCGTAATCCTTTTCCCGCGCCAAATCAGCTGCGAAATGCCCGCGGTAAACTAAAACCCCGTTTTTTCCATCGACTAAGCTCATATTTGTTTCTGCTGCAACGACTTGATCTAAACCATTAACAGTTGCCATGTGCTTCTCTCCTTTAATAGGGCTCCGAAAGCCACAAATATCCATAGTTCTTATTGTAACAATGCAAATTCATTCCGTATAATTAAAAAAAACGTATAGATTCATTGATTATTATAATGAATGAAAGTAAGGAGAGTCGGCTTATGCAATCTACCTGGTTAAGGACCTTTCTCGTAGCGGCGGAGCACGAGCATTTTATGAAAGCGGCAGATGTGCTGTTTATTTCTCAGCCTACGGTCACAAGCCATATTCGACACCTCGAAAAAGCTCTAGGGTGTGCTTTATTTCACAAGCATGGAAGAGGCGTGCGTCTGACGGAAGAAGGGCGACTGTTTTTGCCTCGGGCGGAAGGGATGTTGCACCAGCTAGAGGAAGGATATAAAGAGTTAAAGGATTATCGACAAGGGTATCGGCAGTCTTTGCTCGTAGCGGTCAGTCCCATCGTTGCGGAAACGAAACTTCCGTTTTGGTTAAGGGCCTTTCAGCCACAGCATCCCGAAATACGTGTGGACGTACAAGTCAAAGAATCTGATGAAATTGGACAATTAGTGGCCCAAGGAAAAGCAGATGTCGGCTTAAGTCGTATGAAAACCCAAGCGCCCACGCTTATTAATACTTTCCTTTACGAAGAGGCGATTCGCTGCATCGCACCTCATGATGGAGGCGATGCGGAGACAAGCATCCCTTTAGGTCTGCACGATTTTGTCCAGACAATGCCCGTGTTAAGTGGAAATCATCCAGAATATTGGCCGCAGCTTCTTGATAAGCTACGACAAAAATACCCCGGTTTAAGGGTCATGGAGGTTTCGCAAATTCATATTACACGGCGCTTCGTTGAAGAGGGTCTTGGTTTTTCCTTTTTACCGGAATCGGCTGTGCGTAGAGAGCTCGTCGAAGGCAGGGTGTTGAATATTCCAGTCGATGGCTTAGGCTTGCAAAACACAGAAACCTTCGCTGTTCACCGGTCGTTGGATGAACGTGCGGAACGTTTTGTCCGATGTATACAAAGGATCAAGTAAAAGGAGGTGATTCAATTGTCACAATTAAAGAAGGTAATAAACACGGAACGTCTTACACTCGTGCCTATCTCTCAAGCGCACGCTGATGTCTTGTTCACGTATTGGTCCGATGATGAGGTCACCCGGTATATGAATATCGTGCCAATGAAAAAAATCGATGAGGCAAGGCAAATGATTGAGATGCTAGATCAATATGCAGATCAAGGGAATGCTGTACGATACGCGCTCGTTTTAGGCGATGGTCAAGTCGTTGGCTCTGTTGGTTTAAACGCGATAGACACCCTGAATGACGGCGCTGAAATTGGTTATGACGTAGGGAAGCCATATTGGCGGCAAGGCTATGGGAAGGAAGCGCTCAACGCATTGATCAACTTTGCGTTTGACACGCTTCAAGTCAATCGTCTGGAAGCAAAAGTCATTCCAGACAATATGCCGTCGCTCGCTTTACTCGAAAAACTCGGGTTTGAAAAAGAAGGCTGCTTAAGGGAAAAAGAAAAAACCGAAACGGGCTATAGCGACTTATATTTGTACAGCTTGCTCAGGAAAGATCAATTGTAGTCTCTGCTTACTTTAGTATGTTGAAAAGGTTTTTGCGATTAGAATAAACAGAGCGACTACCGTAGCAACAAACGTCATTAAAGCACCTTGAACGAGGAAAAAGGTTTTGACTTTGTTTTCTCGTTTTTTTGTTCCGACATCTTTAGCAAAAGATAAATGAAGCGGAATAAAAAATAGTGAAAAACAAAAACCAATGCCTAAACCAATGAATATCACTTGAAGCCAAGCTGGAACATTCGCTTCGGTTAACGCCATAAAAGGTAATCCTAGCCAAAAACCGGCTGTAAGAACTAATAAGACAACGGTTATGAGAAATAGAAAAACATTTTTCTTCATTGTTTGTAAATAGAGCCTCATGTCTCCTCTTTTTCCAGCAAACCGATCCATCCTCGTCAATACATGATCAAGGAAGGATCGATCTCGCTCTCACAGCACTCAACGAATCATACTCCAGCTGGCGAGTTTGTATGATCTCTTCGCATGAATGTGAATTCCTTTAAACATGTCACATCAAATGCCTTAGCCCGTTGACGAACGTTTCATCCATCGTTGCTAAGCCCGCTCACTTTTTCAAAGGTTCTCTTCGATTCTCCACGCGCTTAGGCTGAAAGGTGGTTTTCAGCTTGGGAGCTGCTCAGCCTTTTCTGAAACAAAGCCTAGGAAGACGTTGTCTACACTTTGACATTTGATTGATAAAGTGATGCTGAATAGCCAAGTTCTTCGGAAATGGCGTTGGCGAAGCCTTTGACGAGCTCTACGTAAGCGTCGATTTTTTCCGGTGTAAAGCGATCGGTCGCTCCCGAGATCGACAGGCTGGCCCGCACTTCACCTTCCCCATCGAAAATCGGTGCAGCAACTGCTGAGGCACCGGGCTCTCGACCATCGATGCTCTCGGCAACACCGTTTTGCTTGATCTGTACGAGTTCATCAAATAAAGGAGCTCTGTCAAAGGGTGGGACATTCTCGTGTAAGATCGCAGAAATAAATGAATCTGACTGGTGCGCTAGCAGGGCTTTTCCGGCAGCTCCGCGCCAGAGCGGCAGCTTCGTACCGATTTTGACCCAAACCCTTACGTCGTGTTCTCCTTCACTCTGTTCCAAACACATGCGTTCCCTTCCATCGATCATAAATAAATTGACCGTTTCCTTCGTAATGTTGCGAAGTTCGTCCATGAATGGGCGGGCACAATCACGCACCGTGAGAGATTGTGCTGCTGTCATGCCTAATATATACATCTCTTTACTTAAATGATACGAGTTCGTTGTTTCTTTATAATTTATCATATTTTGTTGCGCCAACAAATGTAACAGACGTGTCGCTTCGTGCTCGCTTAAGCCTGTTTTTTCGGCAACGCTCTTGGCGGTGAGATCAAAATCATGTGGTTCAAATGCTTGTAACACATGGACGACCGCGTGAATGGTTGGTTCATGCATTTCCTTCATGGTCATGCCAATCCTTTCTATTTCTTAGTACTTATGTACAGTTGCTCGTTGTCTAAAGAGTGACATGTAAAAGAGGAGCCAACTATTCTTTTCCCCTTTTTTCCTCTTTTATAAACTAAAGTGAGGAAATCTGTGGTTAAAATCGGTGGGAAATTCAAATAGTAAGGACATGTTTGTGCATGTTTTTAACAAGTAAAGGAGCGGCATCGATGTTCGCTAATCTTTTTGGAAGAACGAAAGCTGATCATGTCCTGGCGCCGATGACTGGAGAAATTGTTCCGCTGGAAAGTTTGTCTGATCCAAAGTTTTCTCAAAAAATGATGGGAGACGGTGTAGCCATTCAACCTGATGACGGGTTTGTCGTCTCGCCGGTAGATGGCAAAGTTACGGAGTTGTATATGACTCATCATGCGTTCGTTATTAAATCAAAGTCCGGCATCGAGTATTTGATTCATGTTGGCTTAGATACGGTTTTTTTAAACGGAGAAGGCTTTACGGCGCATGTCATTAAAGGCGACCGTGTGTCAGCCGGGGACCTTATACTGACCGTCGATTTGGCTCTTGTGAAGAAAAAAGCAGAATCGACCGTGAGTCCAATCGTCGTTGCTACTGAAGTTAAAAAGCTGATCGGTCATATTGGGCAAAAGGTGACCCGTGGTGAAACGGAAATGATGTATGTTGAAAAATAGCGGCTAACAGAGAGATTGACGGAAAATAAGCAAGCGTAAAGATAAAATCAAACAGACAGCCGGTTTGATGATCATCATCGTAGAGGCAAGAGGGCGACAATGAATGATGACGACAAAGAGCGGTGTATGAAGCCAATGGTTCACTCGTTGCTAAATGAATGTCAATACGCTCTCCACAAAGGCTCTTTTCATGTGTATCATAAACGTAGGTTCCTTGATTGTCTCAAGGCACTCTCTGTTTCACACGATCGCTCGACAATAAACGAAGGAGAGATATTGATGCAAAACAGGCCGGTGAAAGCGTGTTCCGATTCACGTGTCGTGAAAACCGTCCGTATTTTCCCAATTGATACGAATAGTCACGGCACGATGTTCGGTGGAAAGCTACTAAGTTATATGGATGAAGTGTCATCAATGTCTGCGTCAAGACATAGCCGCGGGGACGCAGTCACCGCCTCGATGGATTCTGTCGACTTTCTATCGCCGATTCGTTTAGACGATGCAGTAACGATCGAGTCGTACGTCACGTGGGTCGGTACGTCCTCAATGGAAGTGTTTATTAAAGTAACGGCTGAAGATTTAAAAACGGGAGTGTCACGACTTGCCAACACTGCTTTTCTAACTTTTGTTGCTTTGTCCGATGATGGTCGCAAAAAGGTCGTTCCGCTCATCCGTCCTGAAAGTGATGAAGAAAAAATGCTATATCAAGCGGCAGAAAAAAGGGCGGGACAACGAATCGAAAGGCGCCAGGAAAGCCGGGCATTTGCAAATACGTTGGCGGCTTCTATTAAATAAACAATGATTGTGAGATTTGTCCGTCTATTTTTAAGACCGCATGCATAGATGTAAAAGAGAACCGATTTTACATCAAAGGAGACTATAAATTGGCAACGGTGAATGTATATCGAATCAGTAGTGCATGCTTTCTCGTCATCAGCTTTTTACTTCTATTACGAGCAGTAATGTATGCTGAAGGCTCTCCGTTGTTAGCAGGAAGTCTAGGCGTGCTCGCGGTCGTCCAGTTTATGATCGGACGAGCTTTATATGATGCAGCAGCGTTTTCATCCGTGCAAAAGCGAGTCACAAATGAATAAGTGTGCCGTTTAAGTTGATCCCGAGCAGCGTTGTCGTTCGGGGTTTTTGCATTTCAAGCTGAGGTGTTGCTTAAATCGTTATAATTTCATCTCGCATCGGTCAAGCTAGGGAAAAAGAAAGTGGGATGTGTATGACACAAGAATCACAGCAATGGCCGCAAAAGCCCTTGTCGTTATGGCGCGACGCTGCTAGGCAAACAACACAGCACCCACCACTACAGCAGTCTGAGACTTCTGAAGTGGTGATCATCGGGGGCGGTCTCACC
Organism: Litoribacterium kuwaitense; assembly: GCF_011058155.1. NCBI lineage: Bacteria > Bacillati > Bacillota > Bacilli > Caryophanales > Bacillaceae > Litoribacterium > Litoribacterium kuwaitense. The sequence goes on from NZ_JAALFC010000028.1 coordinate 14,872, forward strand.
GGTTTGACAACAGCTTATTTACTTGCGAAAGAAGGAAAAGATGTCGTTCTACTTGAGGCAGGGAGGTTGATGACTGGAACGAGTGGTCATACGACAGCCAAGGTCACCGTCCAGCACGATCTCATTTACGATGAGTTTCTAGCCCATTTCGGTCATGATGCGATAGAGGCGTACTATCGAGCCAATGATGAAGCGCTTCGTTGGATGAAGGCGTTGATCGCGCAGCATCAGATTGATTGTGATTGGACAGAAGAATCGGCATACTTGTACACGAGTCAAGCGTTGTCTGTGGATAAGCTTGAACGGGAAATGAGAGCGTATGATCGACTGAATATTCCGGGACAGCTTGTTCGCCAAGGCCTTCCTGACTATATGCACGCAAAATTAGCGCTGATGGTTCCAAATCAGGCGCATTTTCATCCGGTCAAATATGCGGCGTTTTTATTAACTGAAGCTGAACGGATGGGCGCACGTATCTATGAGCAGACGACTGCGATGAAGCTTACAGACGAGCAGCGCCCCGTCATCACTTGCGACAATGGGAGCACGGTTACGGCAGATCACGTCCTGATTTGTTCCCACTTCCCGTTCATCGACCAAGGTGGCTTTTATTTTACCCGAATGCACGCTAGTCGATCGTATGTACTGGCACTTGAGAGCCCGACACCCCCACCACAAGGCATGTTTTTAGAGGTTGACCCGCCACAGCATTCGTGGCGCGCTGCAAACAGCACAGATGGGACACCGCTGCTATTATTAGGCGGAGAAGGACATAAAACAGGTCAAGGGTTAAATACGCATGAGCCGTACGAACAGTTGCTCAACTACGCTAAAAAAACTGTTGGTGTGACAAACGTTCATTACCGCTGGTCTGCACAAGACTTAATAACGAGCGATAAAATGCCTTATGTTGGTCCAATTACGAGAAGTCATCCAAATATTTGTATCGCTACTGGGTTCAGAAAATGGGGGATGACCAACAGTACGCAAGCGGCGCGACAAATGGCAAGGTATGTGACAGAAGGAAAGGCGTTTTTATCCGTAAGTGTACCGAGTCGCTTCAAGGCAGATCCCTCCCTTAAGCATATGGCACGGGAAAACGCGGATGTCGCCAAACACTTTGCCCGCGGGAAATTCGGTCTGGTCGCCAAAACCCCTGCAGACGTAAACAAAGGTGAAGGGGCTGTCGTCCGGTATCAAGGCCAACGCGCTGGTTTATATAAAGATGCATCAGGCAAGGCTTTTCTCGTGGATACGACATGTACTCATTTAGGCTGTGAAGTCGATTGGAACGATGGCGATTGTGCTTGGGAGTGCCCGTGTCACGGTTCGCGATTTGCACCAACGGGTGAAGTGTTAAATGGACCTGCAAAAAAGCCGTTAAAGCGTCTGTTTAATGAGGATTGACCCTTTTCGACTGGTGGTTCGTGTTTTATAATAAAGGCGACAAGGCTTTTTTCAGTGACTGGCGATGAAACGTGGAGGCTACCACGAGGAAGCTGAAAAAAAGAATTCTTCGTTTCGCGTGCCGTCCGCCTGGGCACCTGCGACCTAGAAGAATATATGGACAACATGTATCTTAGAGGAGGACGGTAGCGTGGGAGAACCAGTCATACTAGACGGAAGAAAAGTAGCACAAGCTATTCGGGAGGATGTCAGTGAGCGAGCAAGCCATCTCAAGCAAGCGAAAGGGATCACACCTTGCTTAGCAACGATCCTTGTCGGGGATGACCCTTCTTCAGCAACATATGTGAAAATGAAGGGGAAAGCGTGTGAAAAGGTTGGTATCGATTCAAAGAAAGTAACCTTGCCAGCAGACATTACGCAAGATGATCTCATGTCGACCATTCAATCACTAAACGATGACCCTGCCATTAATGGAATTTTATTGCAACACCCAATTCCCTCACATTTAGATGAGCGGGCAGCGTTTGAAGCGATTGATCCGGAAAAAGATGTAGATGGCGTTACGAGTGCTTCATTCGGACGCACAGGTCTCGGATTTGGACAATATCCTTCCTGCACGCCAGGAGCGATTATTTCCATTTTAGATTATTACGATATTCCTTTGGAAGGAAAGCATGCCGTCGTCGTAGGACGCAGCCCTATCCTTGGCAAGCCTGTATCTTTGTTGCTTTTGAACCGAAATGCGACAGTGACGATTTGCCATTCTCGGACTGTAGACGTCGCAGCGAAAGTGGCTGAAGCGGATGTGGTTGTAGCAGCCGTAGGTAAACCTGAGTTTGTCAAAGGACATTGGATCAAAGAAGGTGCAGTAGTCGTTGACGCTGGATACAATCCAGGCAACATCGGTGATGTAGAGTATGACGCGAGCTATCAAAAAGCGAGTGCCATCACGCCTGTTCCTGGTGGCGTAGGACCAGTTACGATTGCGACGCTATTAAAGCAAACGATGGAATCCGCTGAAAAATCAGCTGGATTAAATAAATCATAGACGACTTACCCCCAAAACGCAGTCACGTAAACCTGCCTTTGGGGGTTTTTTTGTGTCGTGAGATCATTAGGTCTCTTCATACGGCTTGTGCAAAATGCATTGGCAAGAAATGAAATTTACCGCGCAAATGTGCTTCAAATCTTAGCGTTCAATGTCGATATATATAGGGTAGAAGACAGACGCAAAGGTGATGAAAACATGGATAAAACTTCACTGATAGGAATATTTCTCGGCTTTATAGCAATCGCGCTCGGTATGGTTTTAAAGGGTGTAAGTCTTGTAGTTTTTTTAAACCCGGCGGCCATTTTAATAATTTTAGTCGGGACAGCAGCAGCGGTTTTTGTTGCCTTTCCAACCAATGAAATGAAGAAAGTCCCGAAGCTGTTCGGTATTCTTTTCAAAGAGCAAAAAATGATGACGCCTGTCGAAGTCATTGGAACATTCTCCTCTTGGACTGAGGTCGCTCGTAAGGAAGGCTTGCTCATGCTTGAGTCAAAAATCGCAGAGCTGGACGATGCCTTTCTGAAGAACGGTATGCAGATGGCCATCGACGGTCAAAATTCTGAATACATTCGAGATGTTTTAAGTGAAGAAATTGATGCAATGGAAGAGCGCCATGCAGGCGGCGCACAAATTTTCTCCCAAGCCGGTACGTATGCTCCGACGTTAGGTGTACTCGGTGCGGTCATCGGTTTGATTGCCGCACTCGGTAATATGAGTGACATTGATAAGCTCGGGGAAGCGATTTCTGCGGCCTTCGTTGCAACGCTTATGGGGATTTTTACGGGATACGTACTTTGGCACCCGTTTGCCAATAAATTAAAACAAAAGTCTAAGGCAGAGGTTAAAGTGAAAGAGATGATGATCGAAGGCATTTTATCTTTAATCGAGGGAGAATCACCTAAAGCGCTTGAGCAAAAGCTGACTTCCTATCTGTCTGAACAAGAAAGAAGCGCAGTAGGGGAGAAAAAAGGAGCAATAAGCGATGACGCGGCGTAAGAAAAAGAAAGAATCTAATCATGTCGATGAATCGTGGCTAATTCCGTATGCAGATTTAATGACATTGTTGTTGGCTTTATTTATTGTGTTATTTTCCTCAAGCAGTATTGACGCACAAAAGTTTCAGCATATGTCAGAAGTGTTTTCCGATGTTTTCACCGGCGGAACAGAGATGATGGAATACTCTGCCGCTTTTCCTAACACGACGACATTAACGGGCAAGGATCCAGAAGGGCGCTCTGAAGGGGCGAGTGCCAGTGAGTTGGAAGAGCTAGGCGCATTAAAAGAAAAGATTGACCAGTATATCGGAGAGCAAGGGTTGACAGGTAGCTTTCAAACGTCATTAAGTGAAGAAGGCCTCTTATTGAAAATTGAAGACAGTATACTTTTTGAATCAGGTCATGCACAAGTGAGCCCAGAGTACTATAAATTAGCCGAAGAAATATCGGGTTTACTAGTGATGGATCCACCAAGGCAGATTATTATTAGCGGTCATACCGATAACGTTCCGATTGGAAGTGCGCCATTTGAGTCCAACTGGGAGCTGAGCGTTATGCGGGCAGTTAACTTTATGAAGCTACTCGTGGACAATCCAGCCCTCCAGCCTCAATGGTTCAGTGCAAAAGGCTTTGGCGAATTTCATCCTGTTGCTTCAAATGACACGGCCAGCGGACGGCAAGAAAACCGTCGGGTAGAGGTTTTAATTCTTCCAAGGACGTCAACGACTAGTTCTCCTTAAAACTCAGCCTGTTGACAAACGCATTCATCCGTCGTTGCTCGGCTCGCTCGTCCTCTCATGAACTTAGGTTCAATTTGGGAGCCGAACTGAATCAGAATTGCGACCACTTCTACCTTAAGAAGTGGTATTTTTTTACTCGTAATGTAAACAATCATTGACATTATGACAAAAAAAGTTTACATTATATAAGACGTTTATCGTCATTTCAGCTGAAGGGGTGGGATACGAATGCTAAGAAATCGTGTGCGTGAAATGCGGGCACGTCATTCACTAACCCAAACTGAGCTCGCCCAATTAGTCGGCGCGACGAGGCAAACGATTGGCATGATCGAAAAAGGGGATTACGCCCCGTCAGTCGCTTTAGCTTTAAAGATCGCACATGCGTTTCGAGAAAACCTGGAAGCAATTTTCTGGTTAGAGGAGGAGTCCTGATGCTTGAAAGGTTTATTCGTTCCCCATTTCAGGCGGCTTTTGTTCTTTTTCTAGTGATGTCTAATGTGTATCTGGCTTATAAACAGGTGGTCTGGGTGCTGATTTTTTCTTTAATCGCATTTGTGTACGTCGCTTTATATGTAATGCTCATCGTGATTTATAACCGACAGCAGCCAAAAAGGCGCATTTCGTTTTTGTCGTTTGTCCCTTATGAATTGCACGAACTTGATGAAGGCCAGCAATGGGTCGTGAACAAAGCCTTGCCGTAAAGTGTATATTTTTTTCTATTTTGCAATTCCGACCTCTGCGGCGATTCTGTTTTCGTTTCCGATCTTTCCAGAAGTTCCGCTGTTGCTCCTGTTTGTCATGGGGGTCACACAATACACAATTTTTTGGTTAGATACACGGTCTTATTACAAACAATAAGGAAGAGGTGAAAGTGATGGCGTTTATTATTGCGTACGCGCTCGTGTTTATCTTTGCGGCTATACCGTTTTTTGAAGTGCTAGCTGTCATTCCGCTCGGTATTTTAGCGGGGCTCAATGGCTTTCTTGTGATCATTCTTGCCTTTTTAGGAAATTTGCTGACGGTGCTATTAGTGATTTTTCTTGGCGACCGTCTGAATCAGTGGAATGAAAGAAGAAAAGCGGCGAAGGAGCACGCTCCGAATAAAAGGAGACAGCGAGCGGAGCGTCTGTGGAAAAAATATGGTTTAATTGGGTTTTCACTGCTTGGGCCGGTTTTAATCGGCAGTCATTTGGCGGCTTTCTTAGCTGTGACTTTTGGTGGTCAGCGGCAGGCGGTTACATTATGGATGACGATTAGTTTAGTCGTCTGGTGTATCGCTTTTGGCGTACTTTCGTATCTAGGTGCCGATTTTATTCTGGAGCGTTCAGGAAATACGGACGGTTTCTTGTACAGGATGTTAGATGTCGATGAGTCATAACGCGAAGCCAAACGAAGGGACAGCGCAGCTTGAGCCGACAAAGTCTGCAAAACGAATTGCGTCGATAGATGTTTTGCGCGGTTTTGCTTTAATTGGCATATTACTTGCAAATATGCGGGCGTTTAAAACGCCTGCCTTACACGATATGAGTGCGTATGTGCTCGGGCAAACGTGGCCGGAAGGTGGGATGAGCGGCGCCATTGAAGCGTTTCTTCATTGGGCGGTCATTGGTAAATTTTATCCGCTGTTTTCGTTTTTGTTCGGCCTTGGTTTTTATTTGTTTGTGTCGCGGATTGAAGAGCGCCAGTTAGACGGATCGTACTACTTTAAAAAACGAATGGCGGGACTTGCGCTCATCGGATTGATCCATCTCTTTTTCATCTGGTCCGGTGATATTTTACACACGTATGCGGTTGCGGGCTTGTTTTTACTTTTGTTTTACCGTAAGCCGATTGGCACGTTGATTCGTTGGGGCATTGGCCTGCTTGTTTTCCCTGCGTTATTGACAGCGTTGCTTGGTTTAGTGACAGCCTTAACGCAAAATCCTGAGGATGTACAAGGTATAATAGAGATGTCTTTAGCGCCGATTGTAACGATATTTCAAAGCGGTAGTTATGTAGACATTTTGCAATTTCGCATGAGCATGGAAGTCCCAGTGCTGCTGTTTAACCTGTTTTTTGCGGTACCTAACGTCTTAGGTGTATTTTTGCTAGGGTTAGCATTTGGAAAGTGGGGCGGACTGCAACGACCTAAAGAATTTGCAACGACATGGCGGCGTATCCAGCTGTACAGTGGTTGGTCGGGAGCGATCCTTTCGCTCGTGTATGTCTTATTGATCTACAATGTGTTTCCACTTCCAGCTGGCGAAGGATATGCGTATGGACAATCACTCAATATGATTGCTGGTCCGTTGGTTATGCTTTGGTACGTATCAACCTTCGTTCGTGTCATGGAGAACGAGCGCATGCAAACAAGGCTGGCACCATTAGGGGCGATGGGGCGTATGGCTTTAACGAACTATATCGTTCAATCAATCGTTAGCGTTTTTCTTTTCTATGGATTTGGTCTTGGCTTGTTCGGACGAGTAAGTGTCGCTGCCGGGATGGGAATTGCCGTTACCATCTTCATTCTACAGCTTCTGTTCAGTGTACTTTGGTTGAAAAAATATAACCAAGGACCTTTAGAGAACCTTTGGCGTAAAGCGACGTATGCAGGTGCAACGCGATATAAACAAAAATGACCGGTTTGCTGTTTTCAACACCTTCACTCGGATCGTGTGAGGGTGTTGTTTTTCTGTAAAGAGAACAATGGATGCTGCCGACAGCATTTTCGCGCTTTAACCAGTCAACGCAAAAAAGAAAAGGGCTTGCCGAAGCATTCAAAGTATGTGATAGTTAAGGGAACATCAGCTAGAACGTAAGGGGGAAAAACAGTTGGCACATACGCCGGATTTGGAAGCACGGTCGCCTTGGTCAGCCATCAGTGATTATAAAGAGGTCAATATACGTGGGTATGAAAAGCCTGTTCAAGGAAGTGTTACGATTCCTGGAAGTAAAAGCTTTACCAACCGCGCCTTGGCGCTGGCTGCTTTTTCGGAAGGGACAAGCCATTTAACAGGGGTACTCCAAAGCGATGACTCCTATTTTTGTTTAGAGTCACTGAAAGCGCTTGGTGTCAAAATAGAGCTCGATGGCGAAACAACAAAGATTGAAGGAATCGGCGGACAACGGTTAGCTCACTCCGCGCAAATGTATATTGGTGCATCTGGCACGAACGGCCGCTTTCTGCCAGGGCTCGTCGCTGCCCATACGGATGTACCACAGGAAATTAGGGCGAGTAAGCGGATGTCTGAGCGCCCCGTAGAGCCATTATTTAACGTGTTAACGTCTTTAGGACAAAAAGTGGAATATACAGGTAAAGAAGGCTTTTATCCAGTGACCTTGCACCCGTCAGCCTTCACGGGGGGAGAGGCAACAATTTCTGGTCAGCTGTCCAGCCAATTCATCAGCGGCATTTTGATGGCGGCTCCAGCGTCAGAACAAGGTGTCGTGCTCAATGTGACGGACGGAATTGTACAGCACGCATACGTCAACATAACGGTCGAGCTGATGCGCGCTCATGGTGTCGATGTACAGCACAATGACCGTTTTGATCGCTTTGTCGTGAAACCGCAAACGTATCAGGCAAAAGATTATGCCTTGGAGGCAGATGCATCAACCGCAGGCTACTTTTTTGCGCTGGCGGCGTTGCACGGGACGACAATTGAAGTAACAAACATGAACCCTGAAACAAATCAGCCAGACTTTTTACTCCTGAAAGTTTTAGAGCAGCTCGGGTGTCAGGTGGCGATTGATGGGACGTGTGTCAAAGTGACCGGCCCAGAGCAATTAAAAGGCAACTGCACCATTTCGATGCGGGAAATGTCAGACCAGGCGCTCACGCTAGCCGCACTAGCACCATTCGCCGATGGACCGATCACGATCACGGAGGTGGAGCACATTCGCCACCATGAGAGTGATCGAATTGCCGCAATGGCAACGTCACTCAAGCAGTTAGGCATCGACGTTCAAGAGCACATCGACGGATGGACGATTCAGCCGGGAAGCCCAGCTTCAACCGATCCGTTGTCATCGTATGACGACCATCGTGTCGCGATGTCCTTGGCGGTGATCGGGACAAAAGCCGGAAATTTAACCATTTCTGATCCTGGCTGTGTCTCCAAAACGTGTCCGACATTCTTTTCGTTAATTGAGCAATTGCATGTCAACGTTGATTATGTGAAAGCATAATATGAAGCCCTCTTGTCTGCTCGTCGTGAGCAGGAGAGGGCTTTGCTACTTTTAGAAGAAATGCTTCCATAAGAGGATATTAAAATTGTTCCGCTTAGACATCTGGTAAATTCGTTTTTTTGACCGCACACTCAGCTGTTTTCATTCTATTGAAAAATAATCTTGAATGATTAGCTAGCTTTTAGTCAGCGTAAAAAAGTAATCGACATCATGACGAGTCTTTATTATCGAATTATTTATAATTTTATTTACTTAAAGGGGTGACGACCCTTTCCAAAGCATCATAAAACTTTAGTCCATACAACAGTAGAAAATATTCATTGCTTCACAAAGAGCCTATAGGAATTTGTCAAATACATTTAGGGGAAGAATGAAAAAAAGAGCGCAACGCTTCTTGCTTTACAATAAAAAACGCACATGGTAACATGTTTAGTGCTAAACCTTATAATAAAAAGGTGGAGAAAACATTGTCTGAAGGCCGTTCAAAAAGTCAATTTAGTATGGATCGATTAAGCTTGCTTTGCTGGTTTCGTCTTTCGCGTGTGTATACACAAAACATCCGTGAGACGAATCAGCATTTAAACCAATGGAATATGTCTGCGACCCAGTTTGACATGCTCGCCCAAATTGGGGCAAATGAACCAATTTCGCAACAAGACCTCGCGGAAAAACTGTTTGTGACAAAAGGGAACATTGCTCAGCAAATGCGTAAGCTTGAGGAATGGGGCTGGATTACGCGTCAGAGTGAAGGACATACGAAGTGGGTATCGCTTACAGAAAAAGGACGAGCAAAGTATGAGGATGTCGTGCCGCAGCAAGAGCAGTTTCAACAGGAGCAATTTCAACGTCTCAGCCGCGATGAGCAGAAACAGCTCGTTCGGCTTCTCAAAAAAATTCAAGATTCTTAAAGGAGGACGATTTAATGAACATCAAAGGGATTCATCACGTTTCGGCCATGACAGGAAGCGCCAAAGGAAATTACACGTTTTACACCGATATTTTAGGTATGCGTCTCGTAAAGAAGACAGTGAATCAGGATGACACGAGCATTTATCACTTATTTTATGGCGATCGTGTCGGAAGCCCAGGAACAGAGCTGACTTTTTTTGAAATTCCTAATGCGGCGCCAACGCATCAAGGGAACAGGAGCATCTCGCAAATTCAACTGCGTGTACCGTCTGATGCATCATTACAATATTGGGTTGAGCGCTTTGACGATCACAACGTTCAGCATACAGGGGTAATAGAAGTAGCTGGCCGCAAGACGTTGCCTTTCTTTGATCCTGAAGGTCAACGGTTGGCTTTTGTATCCGATGAGACGAATGAAGGCGTTGCGGGCGGTGAGCCTTGGGAGCGAAGTGCAGTTACGGCAGCTCATGGAGTTATTGGTTTAGGACCTGTGAAATTGACTGTGCCGGACGCAGAGCGAACCGCCGACATCCTGACCGACGTCCTCGGATTTCATCTTGCAGGCACGCGCCCACCAGAGAAAGAGGGGATGAATGATATCCAAATTTTCTCGGTTGGCGAAGGGGGGACTGGAGCTGAGGTCCATTTAGAAGAACGGACCGATCTTCCTCCGGAAAGATTAGGGAAAGGCGGCGTCCACCACGTGGCGTTTCGTTTGGAAGATGAAGAGGCTTTGCTTAAATGGGCGGAGCAATTAAATGAGCTGCGCATCCCAAATTCCGGGTTTGTCGAGCGGTTTTATTTTAAATCGCTATATTTTCGTGAACCTAATGGCATCTTATTTGAACTCGCTACAGATGGTCCTGGCTTTGCGACAGATGAGGACGAGGCGCATTTAGGAGAAAGTCTATCTCTTCCGCCGTATTTAGAAAGTCAGCGCGAGCATATTGAAAAGCACATTGCCCCATTGGACACGACACCGAGGAGTGATGCATAATGAAGTATATTTATCATCCACCGAAAACAGAGAAAGCGCCTGTGTTATTACTGCTTCATGGTACTGGCGGAAGCGAGCAAGACTTGATCGAGCTCGGACGTGAGCTTCATCCCGATGCAGGGCGATTAAGTGTGAGGGGTCAGGAGATTGAGAACGGTATGCCGCGCTATTTTAAGCGGTTGGCACCAGGTGTATTTGATCTCGATAATTTAACGATGCGCACCGAAGAGCTTTATCAATTTATACAAACAGCGCGAGAAGAGCACGCTTTTCAAACAAATCCCCTCATTGCAGTTGGTTATTCTAACGGTGCCAATATTGCTGGAAGCCTTATGTACGACTTTCCAGAAGCTTTAGCAGGTGCTGTGTTATTTCATCCAATGGTGCCGCGCCGTGACAAACAGCCAACTCATTTGAGTGGTAAGGACGTTTGGATTGGTGCTGGGACGAATGACCCGATGTGTCCAGCAGAAGAAACGAAGGATCTCACTTCTTATTTACAACAAGCGGGTGCCGAAGTCGACGTATTTTGGACTAATCAAGGCCACCAGCTGAGCATGGCTGAGGTAGAGGCTGCGAAAAATTGGTTGTCTGGACGTTCTTTCTAAGTTTATGATCAAAGGGATTGGGGAAGCGTTAAAAGAATACTTTTCGCGCAAAGAAGGGGAAGCCGATGTCATCATTATTCAAAAAGCTATTGAGGTTATTAAAGAAGCCTTCAGTTCAACGCGCCATCAAAAACAAAGTCGTTCCGATGGCGAAGCGAGAGTATGAAAAGCGAAAACGGAACAAATCTTCATAATACATGTTGGACCACAAATCCCCGGAAGCTCATTTGACGAGCACCGGGGATTTTCATTGTGGGCTATTCATCATTTAGGCCGTTTGAGCTTCACTCTCTTTAATGAAGGCCGTGTTTTAAGGCGCAACAGGCGGGCAATAGCGACTGCAGGAGAATTTGATATTTTGTCATTATAGCGTTGAACGCTTTCGTTATAAACATTTGCTGAATACATGATTCGTTGTTCGAGGTCATTTAAATCCTCTAATAAGGAGACGTTTTCTGTCTCATCAAGCCTTGGCAGTATTGGATAAAGCAAGCCTTTAATCGTATCGTTTGCGTGAATGCGCTCTTGAGTCGATCCTTTGATCAACTGCTGACGGAGGGTCATGACTTCCTCCCATGTCTGTTGATCTATTGCTGGTCGAAACGTTTGAAGGTCGACGATCATGTCGTGCCTTTGACGAAGTAACGTCTCAATGTCCGTTTGGCTCCGTTGCATAGACATACGCAAGCGAAGTAACGTGTTGTAGTGGGCGATAAAAAATAAGGTGATGCCGAACAGGACGATCGCGATGACAAAAAGTATGACTTGAAATTCACTCATACAATTTCCTCCCTTTCTTCCACTTTATCAAAATCTGTCGTCGGATGCATATCACCGATAGCCAATCTAAAAACAAATTTTTCGGAAATTTCCTCCTGTTTGAGGTCATTTTTTGGAAAATGTAGGTTGACGAATGATATGAAAGGGTTTACACTGTGACTTATCAATTAAGATTGATTAAGGGGGGAATGGTATGACGACAGCTTGCGTTTCTAAAAGACGGCCCGTCACCGACTTTGAAAGTCCATTTAAAGCTCTAGCTGATGAAAAGCGCTTAAAAGTATTAAAACTGCTGACAAAACACGGCGCTTCGTGTGTCGTTGACTTAATGGAGTATATGGATATGCCACAATCTAAATTGTCTTACCATTTGAAAATTTTATTGCGTGCAGGTTTTATAGAAAAAGAGAGCCGCGGTACGTGGAGTTATTACACTGTACGAGAGGATCGACTTCGTGCCCTGCTTTCCGATGAGGTGACGGAGAGTTTTTGGTGGTCAGAGACATAAAGTATACAAAAAACACTTCTTTCATCTTCTCTATGCAGAGAATTGAAAGGAGTGTTTTTTTGCGTCGGCAAAGGGGGTAAGCGTGATCGCTCAAAAGGTATTTACACTTTGAGCGGTGGGGCAGGCGGATGTCATCTAAAACGAATACAGTTCAAAAATGTTGGTTCTACCAATGCTTGCCTCCGTTCGATCGGTTCGTTATGCTAGTGTCATCTGAAGGTGGAGGCTAAATAAATGACGAAAGAGCGCATTTTAATTATAGAAGATGAAGCGTCAATTGCCCGTGTACTGAAGCTGGAGCTTGAGTATGAAGGATATGAAGCGCACTCCGTACATACAGGCTCAGAAGGCCTTTCGTGCTATCGCGAGGAACAATGGGACCTTATTTTGCTTGATGTGATGCTGCCTGAAATGAGTGGAACGGACATTTTAAGTCGGATTCGCTCAACAGGCGGTCAAACACCGATCATTATGCTAACAGCACGAGACACGGTTTCAGATAAGGTTCAAGGCTTAGATTTAGGCGCCAACGATTACGTGACAAAGCCCTTTCAAATTGAAGAGCTCCTTGCCCGCATTCGTGCGATTTTAAGAACGACGTCATCAATGGCCAACAAACCTAAGGAAGGTGAATTGCAAGTTGGTGATTTGCAGGTGAATACGAAAACGAGAGAAATTTGTAGAGATGGACGTTCTCTTGAATTAACACCAAGAGAATTTGATTTATTAATCTTTTTGATGAAGCACGAAGGTCAAGTATTAAGCCGAGAACAGATCCTTGATCACGTTTGGGGTTACGATTACTACGGTGACACGAATGTCGTCGACGTATATGTGCGGTATGTGCGTAAAAAAGTTGATTACCCATTTGATGTTGCTTTGATTCAGACGGTTCGCGGTGTTGGTTATGTCATGAAAGCGCCAGGTGGCTAAATATGAAAATGAGAGGGAAAATCTACCTTTTCTCGACGGTTTGGCTTGTGCTTGCGATGGTTGTGATCACGGTAGCGATCTATTATTTGTTTGAAAGCCGTCTTACTGAACGTGAAGAAGCTCAAGCAGCTCTTGAAACTGAACGCATCGCCGAGGCGTTGGCAGAGGCAGGAGGTGCAGTACCAACCGCGCAGCTTTTACGCGCATATTTGCCAGCAGAGGGCATGATCCGGATAATTGAAGGAGAAAACGATTCGTCTCCCCTAGTCATTACAAAAGATCGAAGTACCGCGTCATTACCGCCGCTCTATAAAACGGGACAAAGTACAACACTGCGAGAGCTTGACGGAAGACGGTTCATTACAGCAACGTTTCCTGCCATGCTTAACGATGGTCGCCTCGTCACATTAGAGGTGACAGAAAACGTTGAAGACACTTATGCGCTTCTCGACATATTGCGTCTCGTTTTGTTTATCGCTGCGCTTGTCGTGTTAATCCCAAGTATTTTAGCAGGAAAAACCTTAGGCGACCTGATCGTGAAGCCACTCATTACAATGACAAAAACAATGGAAGATATTCAAAAACAGGGCGATTTTCAACGAATTAAGTTAGATAAAACGTCAGATGATGAGCTGTCACAGCTGGCAGCGACTTTTAACAGGATGATGGATATCCTCGAAGAAAACTACGAAAAGCAGGAGCAGTTTGTTTCTGATGCCTCTCATGAGTTAAAAACCCCTTTAACAGCGATTGAAAGTTATGCGAACCTCTTGAAACGTTGGGGAGCGAAAAAACCTGAAGTGCTGGAAGAATCGATTGAAGCCATAGTCTCAGAATCACAGCGAATGAAAGGCATGACTGAGCAAATGCTCGAACTCGCCAATCACGGTACAGAGCGATTGGAGCGCCAAGGGGTAATCTTAAATGAGCTTGTTCAAGAGACAGTGCAGACGATGCGTCAAGCGTATCAACGAACGATCATTTGGACAGACGATTTGGAAAAAGTGGTCGTTTACGCTGATAAGGAAAAAACAAAACAAGTGCTTTATATTCTTCTCGATAACGCCTTGAAATACAGTGACGAAGCAGTCGAGGTGCGTCTGCTTATGATGAAAAGCAAGGCGGGTTTTCCGTAACGGATCAAGGAGAAGGAATTCCTAAAGAGGACGTAGAGCATATATTCGACCGGTTTTATCGAGTGGATAAAGCGCGCAGCCGTCAGACTGGCGGAACGGGTCTTGGGTTGTCTATTGCCAAACGGATGATAGATGCTCATCGCGGAAGCATTGACGTTCAGACAAAGGAAGGCGAAGGGACAACAATTTCCGTCTGGCTCCCATTGTATTAACACTCTCAGCAAAATCTCATTTGCGTCTGCTACATTATGAATATGAAATGTCCGAAAGGAGAGGATCGCATTGAAAAAACGATGGTTTTGGGTTCCGATCGCCATCGTCGTCGTTGTAGGCGGATTTGGGATTCAGCAGCTTCTGGCGATTCAGCAGACAGCTCCCTTGTCAGAGCGAGATGTGATAGAGAAAGTGACGGATTTTTATAATGGCGAAGTAACGGAGACGGATTTGATTAACGACACGTACGTGCTCGTACTAACGAATGATCAAGGTACGTATCAAATTCAAGTCGATGCGACCGAAGGGTCTATTCAACGAATTAAGCAATTAGCTCAAAAAGAAGCACCCCAATCTCTACTGAGTGAAGAGGAAGTGAGTGAAAAAGCCCTTGAGGCGGCTGGTGGGGGAGAAGTCGTCTCTATTGAGGAAACAATGTTAGATGATATTAAGGCCTTTGCTGTAATCATTGAGCAGGAGAAGAAACGCTATCATTTCAAAATGGACAGAAAAGATGGTGCAATTCTCGAGCAAGAGGAAGAAACACTTGAAGACCGTGAAACGCCAAAAGAACCGACAGATAAAAATGAAGCAAACAACCAAAATGATCAGGACGATACAAAACAGCCAAAGCCAACAAAGAACAACAATACGGTAAAAAACAACGACACGTCGACCCAGCCAGCGCAGCCACAGGCTAGCACCGTCGTCAGCTCAGCAGAAGCGATGAATATTGCCTTGCAAGCCGCTGGAGGTGGAACGGTGAAGGAAATGGAAGTCGATGACGATGACGACACCGGGAAGGTCTACGAAATTGAAGTCATCCTCAATGACCAGGAAATCGATGTCGTTGTGCAAGCTCAATCTGGAGAAGTCATTTCAATTTCTTGGGATGATTAAAACAAGATCATTCGTTTCTCATCAATTTCTCATTTTCTTCTTTCTTGTTTCTCAGAAGCACGAGGTATGATGAAAATAGATCGAAGATAGATATTCCATTGAAGGAGGAATTTAACAATGAACAAAAAAGTTACAGGTATTGCTTTAGCAGGCACATTAGCTTTAGGCGGTCTTGGTTTTGGTTCCCATGCGTTAGCGAATGGAACAGTTGAGCTCGAGCTTGATCACGAGCGCGGTGTCACCCAGCATACAGTTAATGCAGTTACCATTTCACCTGAAAAAGCGAAGGAAATTGCCCTTAAAGAACGAGACGGAAAAGTGACAGATTTTGAACTGACGAGAAATTATGGCCATGTCATGTATGAAGTTGATATTGCAGTCAATGGTGACGATGAAGATGTTTACGTAAGTGCTTGGAGCGGCAAGGTACTCATCGACGGAAAGCCGTGGGTACCTAAACAAGCTATAAAAGTGACACGTGATCAAGCTATCGAAGCAGCACTGAACAAAACAGGCGGCGGAACAGTGACAGATACCGACATTGAAGTCGAGCATGGAAGAGTGTTTTACGACATCGAAGTGCGGACGTCTAAAGGCGAACGAAATGTTTATATCGACGCTCGCTCAGGCAAAATTTTAGCCGAACGTCCCGATTACGATCGTGATGATCACGATGACGATGATGATAGAGACGAGGAAAACGTCAACGTGAATATTAGCAAGGAACAAGCGAAAGAAGCAGCGCTAAACGGAAAAAATAACCACGTTGATGACATTGAATTAGAGTACATCAATGGCAAATGGTACTACGAAGTGGACGTAGAAGATGACGGAAAAGATGATATTTACGTCGATGCGAACACAGGAAAAGTTGTCAATAAGTCAGAGCTCTATGACGTTGAACTTTCTATGCAGGAAGCACACAAGATCGCGCTAAAAAAAGCTCCAGGAACGATTGTGGAGGCATCTTTAGATGAAGATGACGGGCGCGGAGAATACGAATTTGAAATCCGGGCAAACAATGGTGATGAAGTAGAGATCACTATTGATGCTAAGACAGGAAGCATTATTGAATTTGAACGAGACGACGATTAATCGCTAATCAGCCGCAAGGTGTAGTCAAAGTTTACAATCACTTTGACTACGCTTTTTTTTCGTCAAAAACGAAGTTCATGCAAACGGAAAAATAAGCACAGGCGTACCCCCTTTCAGGATGATAAATGATTGGTAATGAAGCATCATAAATCGTGTAGCTCTAAACAACAAACAAAAAATGTCACGTTGTTGCGCTCTGTCGGTCTGTAGCATTGAAAGGAGTGGCTGTGGTAAGGTAATTTCAGGACAATAAAGAAGGGCAGGGACGACGATGAGACGTTTATTAATCGTTGATGACGATCCAGATATTGTGAACTTGATTGCGATATATTTGCAAAATGAAGGGTATGAAGTTGAAAAGGCATTCAATGGAGAGGAAGCATTTCAAGTCATGGAAGCGCAGGATGTTGATCTCGTCATCCTTGATGTTATGATGCCAAAAATGGATGGGATTGAGGTTACGCGGCGGATTCGTGAAGTTAAAGATACGCCAATCCTTATGGTCAGTGCAAAGGCAGAGGATATGGATAAGATTCTTGGGTTGATGACCGGAGCAGATGATTATATGATTAAGCCGTTTAACCCGTTGGAGCTGATCGCACGGGTCAAGTCGTTACTGCGTCGTTCCTATCAGTATAAACCTAATTCCCCAGCTGAAGAAGACGAGGATCATGCTCATTTGCTACAATGTGGCCCACTGACCATTAACACGGCTCGCCATGAAGTGACGGTTGACGGTGACGTTGTTTCATTAACGGCAAAGGAATTTGATATTCTTCATCTCATGGCTCAGCATCCTGGTCGCGTGTATTCAGCTGAAAATCTATTTGAACATGTATGGAAGGAATCGTATTATTCGTCTAATAATACAGTGATGGTTCACATTAGTAATTTACGTGACAAGATTGAAAAAAAGCTTGGATACAAAATGATTCATACGGTGTGGGGAGTTGGATATAAACTTGAAACGTAAAATCGTTCACCCGCTACAGCTTCAGCTTTTGATTACGATTGGTCTTTCTGCTGTGCTCGGAGTACTCGTAGCGATGGCATTTATTTTTGTATGCATCATTATCGTTTCTATCGGCATCGTACCTCCGAGTATTGTCGATTTAATTCGTAATCTTTTTGGCATAAATTTGGCGATCTTGATTGTCGGAGTTGTTAGTTCACTCGTTTTTTTCGCCTTATTTATTATTTTTTTCACCCGTCGCTGGATGAAGGAGCTAGAGCAAACCATTCGTGGCAGTGAGTATATCGCCCAAGGGAAATTTTCTTACCGGCTTCCCTTCTCACGCAATGAAGAAATCGATCAACTGAGGACAAATTTAAACGCTGTGTCAACGCAATTAGATAGTGCTATTGCCGAGGAGAGAAATGCGGTTCAGGCAAAAAATGAGCTCGTTTCTAACGTGTCTCACGATTTGCGCACGCCTTTAACATCGATCATCGGCTACTTGCGTTTAATTGACGAGGATCGTTACAAAGACGAGGTTGAGCTGCGCTACTTTACAGACATTGCTTACCGTAAATCTTTACGGCTGAATCGAATGGTAAACGACTTGTTTGAGTATACACGCGTAAGCTTCGGTGGAATCCGTATGAATAAACGCCCTTTGGATATTGTTTCTCTCTTACAGCAGCTAGGTTCAGAATATGACAATTCATTTCGCGCTTTGGGAGTTGAATTGAGTATTCATGGTGGTGAGAGGTCGGCAGTAGTTTTGGCAGATGGTGATCAGCTTGTGCGAGTTTTTGAAAACCTTTTTGCCAACTCCGTCAAGTATGGAGCGCAGGGAGGGAAGATTGATGTAGAGATTGAGCTGAACGGTGATGCTGTAGGTGTGAAGGTCATCAACTACGGGGAACCTATTCCAGAGGAGGACCTTCCTTATTTATTTGATCGGTTTTATCGTGTAGATAAATCGAGAACGGATGATCATGGGGGATCAGGACTTGGTCTGGCTATCTCTAGAAGCATTATTGATTTACATGATGGGAAGATACAGGCGGACAGTACCCATGAAAAAACGACGTTCCAAGTCACACTTCCATTGTGGGAGAGGGCTTCTTGACGAAAATTAATGACGCTTCGTCAAGTGTAGCCATTCTCGTTTTAGCAGCCGATGCATGATGACGTCTCGGAGCTCGCCATCCTGCATAATATAATCTTTTAATAAACCTTCTTGCTGAAAGCCAAGTCGTGTGAGTAATTTTAATGACGCTTTGTTTTCAGGCATGACCGTCGCCCCAATTCGCAGAAGTCTTCCTTCCGAAAACCCCCAATGGATCATTGTTGCTAGCGCTTCAGTAGCATAGCCGTTTCCCCAAAAAAATGGGTCCAGCTCGTAGCCCATTTCCACTCGCGCATTTCGTGGCGAGCATTCATGAAAGCCGCAGCTGCCTATAAAGATCGGTCGGCCGTTTTGGTTTTTTCGATTGCCCAGCGAAGACCCCAGCCATATTGAACGCTTTCCCGCAAAGAACGCACTAAAAGGACGGCCTCCTCAAAGGTCGTTAGTTTTTCCATGCCATACATTTTTGTGACTTCTTTATTGCTTAAAATTTGAAAGAGCGGTTGGGCATCTTGCTCTCGTAACGGGCGGAGCCGCAAGCGGTTCGTATAGAGTGTTGGTACGTCCATTGGACAGACCTCCTTAAGAACGGATCGTCAATTACTGTCCTTGAATTGTACCATGAAATAAGTGGTGACATTGATGTCATGCGATCCTTAGCTAAAAAAACCCCGCATCCTTTTGCAGGTGCGGGTAGAAAAGGGGGTGGTTCTCAGGTGATTGATACAGATCGTGCTGTAAATATATGTTAACATATGAAGAAAATAAAATATAATCATTTAGCAGCGCTATTGCAAAAATGCATCATATGATACAGAATATTCAGAATGATAATTTCTTGAATGGGAATAACGAACTAATTTTAGGGAGTAACAGACCATGAATCTTGGAGAAAAAATCACAGCTCCCTTGATTGTATAAAAGGAACTATGATCCATTGAAAAGGTTTGGCAAATAAGAGACGATAAGAGAATACTTTTTATTTGTTTTGGCGACGGCGCCATGCCCAGTGGTTTGTTGGACCGTTCCCGTGACCGATATTTAGACTGTCTTCAATAGCAGCCGAAATAAATGCTTTGGCTGTTTGGACGGCTTCTGGAATAGACGCTCCTTTTGCCAGTGCGGCTGTAATGGCAGCTGAATACGTACAGCCTGTGCCATGGGTATGTTTTGTTGCAACTCGGGGAGAGCTAAAGCTGTCAAAGGCACCATTTGTGTATAAGATATCGGTTGCTTGCTCGTCGTCCATACGATGCCCGCCTTTTAACACACAAGCCGTTGCCCCATAGACCTCTACAAGTTTTTTTGCTGCATCTTTCATATGCTCTATTGTCGTAATGGACTGACCGACCATCTCTTCAGCTTCCGGAATGTTTGGCGTCACGACAGTCGCCAGAGGGAGCAATTCGTTTAACAGACTGCTTCGAGCGTCTTCTGCAAGCAAAGCGTCTCCACTTTTAGCAACCATCACCGGATCCATCACATAATTTTTTACTTGCTCTGTTTTTAGTACATGTGCTGTTACTTCAATGACCGGAACGGCAGAAAGCATGCCGGTTTTTACGGCGTGAGGTGGCAGATCTTCAAAGACGGCTTTTAACTGATCCTCAATAAAAGAAGTCTCCATATTAACGAAAGAACGTACACCTAACGTGTTTTGGCTGACGACAGCTGTGATAGCGCTTGTGCCGAAGACATCAAGCTCTTGAAACGTTTTTAGGTCAGCTTGAATACCTGCCCCTCCCGACGGATCAGTGCCGGCAATCGTTAAAGCAATAGGTAATGTCATCATGAACCCTCCATATGTATTAAGAACTGCGAGAGAGCCACAATAAAAAAACCGTCTGCTTCTGGTCATCAGAGAGCCACACGGCATATGAAAGCATGGTAATCATAGCTTTAGCCGATAGCTTCCCTACGCTGGTCTTAACCAGATCAGGTTCAAAGGGTCAAAGGATTACTTCTCTCAGCCTTTTTACTAAGGCTCCCCTAGCAGTCTTTCCTGTATATGTTGATCGTAACTCAATGACCGGCTATTGTGAAGCTTTTGCTTCAGAAAATTGGTTTTCTCCTGCAAATTGTAAAGGAGGTTCATAGCAAATGACGATTTGTGCTGACGACATAGACATTCGTCCTCTGCAGACAGTAGATATCCCAAAAATGTCCAAATGGCTGCAAAATCCAAGCCTGTTACAGTATTATGAGGGGAGAGACCGTCCGCATGACGAGTCACTCGTCCAACACCGCTTTTTTCGCAAAGAAAAGACGAAGCGAAGATTCATTATTCTTTTTCGCCATGAGCCGATCGGCTACTGTCAAGTTTATCAGCTGGAAATGATATGAAGGCCGGTTATGGTTTTCGGGATGAACGGATGACTCTAGGGATGGACCAGTTTATTGGCGAGCCCAATTATTGGGATCGGGGGATTGGACAAGCGTTTATGAATTTCATGTTAAAACGGTTGACTAAGGAATTTGGCACGTTTCGGGTGGTCGTTGACCCTCGGATACAAAATCAACGAGCGATTGCGTGTTATTTAAAAAGCGGTTTTACGAAAAGGAAAGAGTTACCACAGCATGAGTTGCATGAAGGTGTTTGGGAAGATTGTGTGCTGATGTCTGTAGAGGTGTAACAGAAAAACGAGCTCATGAAATACAGTATCTCTAATTGACAGATGGAGATTGCAAAAATGAAACCTTCTTCTGTTTATTCGCGTATATTTGTTAAACAACAAAGGAAGGAGACTGAACAATGGACGGTCTCACATTTCATCAAGTGAGTAAAGACTTTGGAAAAAATCGAGCAGTTGACCGGCTTGATTTCCATATTCCACAAGGGCAGATGTTCGGCTTTTTAGGAGCAAACGGTGCAGGGAAAACAACGACGTTTCGCATGATTCTCGGCATTTTTTCCCCTTCTGAAGGTCATATTGAATACAATGGGCAGCTGATGAAGCCGATGAGTCATGATTGGATTGGTTATTTACCTGAGGAGAGAGGGCTTTATGCTAAACAGACAGTAGAAACGCAACTGACCTATCTCGGTCGTTTGCGCAATATGAAGCGAGGTGACGTTAAAAAGGAAATAGCGGCGTGGCTTGAACGTTTTCGCATTCCTCATTACGCCAAAAAAAAGGTAGAAGAGCTGTCGAAAGGAAATCAGCAAAAAATTCAATTCATCGCGTCTGTATTGCACCGACCGAAGCTCGTCATTTTAGATGAGCCGTTTAGCGGGCTTGATCCCGTCAACGTCGAACTCTTTAAGAGCGCTGTAAAAGAGCTGGAAAACAGAGGAACGACCGTGCTTTTTTCCAGCCACCGTATGGAGCACGTGGAAGAGCTATGTGAGCATATTTGCATGCTGCGGCAAGGAAAAGTCGTTGTGAGCGGTCATGTGAAGGAAATTAAAGCCGCAGAGCCCCGCAGCTTTGTCCGCATTGATGCTCCATATTCGCTAGATTGGTTGTCTGCTGTCTCGGGAGTGAAGGATGTGCAGCTGTCAGCGAACGGGGCCAGAGTGGAAATTGAGCATCCGGAAGTGGCTGAGACCCTGTTTCCCGTGTTGCAAGCAAAGGCTTTGTTCGTAAGTTTGAGTTAGAAGAGCCGACGCTCAATGACATCTTTATCGAAAAGGTGGGTGGGCAAAATGAATAAATTTTGGACGACCGCTCGCTTCACCTTTACGAAGCATGCCAAAACGAAATCGTATGTAGCAACGACGATAATCGCATCATTGTTCATTGTTTTTATGCTTAATATTGACCTAGTGATATCATTATTTAATGATGACGCGCCAGAGACTGTGGCTGTACAGACCGATTCTGACGAACTCTACGGTGATGTAAAACAAGCGCTTAATGACATTGACGCTGCGATGACACTTGAAAGATTTGCAGGAAGTACAGATGAAGCCAAAGCAGCAGTTCAAGACGGAACATACAGCGGTTTTCTACAAATGGATATTGCTGAAGGGTTACCGCAAGCGTCGTATTTACAAAAAGAACAAACCTCAAGTCCAACAGCAGAATCACTCAATCAAGCCTTGCAGCAAGTCAAGGAGTCGTATGCATTAAACGAGGCGGGGTTAAATGAAGAGATTCTTGAAGCGATAAAAGCGCCGGTCGCGTTTGAAAGAAATTGGATGGAACAGCCCGCGCAAACAGGAGAAGAAATGTTTCAAGCGCGCGCCCTTGTGTATGTACTTATTTTTGTCATTTATTTCTCGGTCATTATGTACGGGAATATGATTGCAACAGAAGTGGCTACGGAGAAATCTTCACGTGTGATGGAAATTCTCATTTCGAGCGTGTCACCCGTCACACAAATGTTTGCTAAAATTATCGGGATTGCGTTATTAGGTCTTATGCAGTTTGCAATCATCGGCTCGATTGCCTTCGCTTCGATGCAATTAAGGTCTGCGGGCAGTGAAGAGGAGTCAGTCGTCATGGATCTTCTCGGCTTAAACGAGGTTCCTGTCGATACGTTGCTTTACCTGTTACTTTTCTTTCTTCTCGGCTATCTTTTTTATGCGACGCTTGCGGCGATGCTTGGCAGTCTCGTCAGTAGCCTTGAAGAAGTCAATCAAGCTGTCGCGCCAGTGAATTACGTCCTCATCTTGGCATTCTTCATCGCAATGTCAGGTTTGAGTGCACCGGAAGAGCCTTTAGTGACGATCGCATCCTTTATTCCACCTTTCACGCCGGTCATTATGTTTTTGCGTGTCGGATTGCTCGACGTACCGCTTATTGAAGTTTTGTTAGGTATCGGGCTGTTGGTAGCGTCTATTATCGCGCTTGCCTTCTTTGGTGGACGCGTCTATCGAGGAGGCGTTCTCATGTATTCTGGTCGCTCCGGTATTTTTAAAGATATTAAGAAAGCCTTACGCATGAATCGATCATAAGAGCGTAAAGGAGAACGGCTCTTTATAGATATCGAGTTGATCATTTAGTGAACGAAAAGACATACTTTTGAAGCATTTTCTAGGCGCATCGGTAGTCGTTTCGCTATCAAGTTATGCTAATATAAATAGAGAGGCTACGCCTTATCACATGAATTTTTCCTGAGGCTTGATCGTTTTTTAACGGCATCAGGGAAGGGGGGCAATGGCAACTAAAATGAATGCAACACAACAAAATAAAAAGCAGCCGTTGATGACCGTCGTTAAAATCGTCGCGTTTACTGCTGGCATTATTAGTGCAATCAGCATTGTGTCAATCCTTGTTTTTCTAGTCTATGTCCTACTGACACAACCTTGATGTAGGCGTTATTAAGCCGTTTAAAAAACTCTTAAGGTTTTCTTAAGGGTTTTTTGTAGGGGTTTTAGGTTTGCTTCGTATAGTAAGAGGTGAACAAGGAAAGACATCTTGCAAAGGAGTGGAGCTTATGGCTTCCATGATTTATAAAGATGCAGAGAAAATGAACGATCTTTCTGCAAACCATGTGATTGTGATTCATGATAAAAACAGAGAAGTACTTTATGAGAAAAATAGTCGTGAGCGTATGTATCCATCAGGAACGACGAAAGTATTAACGGCTTTAACGGCTTTGAAAATGTGTCGCCTAAATGAACGTATTACCGTCGGCGATGAAGTATTAAGTGAGACGAAGGGTGAACGTTTAGCCGGATTAATCCCTGGTCAAACGTATGTATTCATGGAAGTGCTTGCTGCGCTACTCATAGGCTCGGGGAATGATGCTGCGCGTGCGCTTGCGTATCATATCGCGAAAAGAGATCTGCATAAAGGATTGTCTTACGATGCAGGGGTTCGCTATTTTGCCTGGAGCATGAACGATGTCGCTGTTCGATCAGGAGCTGTTGCTTCCCAATTTATTAATCCACACGGGCTATTTAACGAACGTCATTTCTCAACAGCATGGGATATGGTTCATATTGGACACGAAGCTCATGCGTCACGGGTTATACGGAATTTGCTAAAGAGGACGAGCTGGGCATCTGAGCGGCTGACATTAAAAAGTCGAAATGAATTGGTGTTACCAGACAGCCCGTTTTATGTTCCAGAAGCAGAAAGTTTGCAGTCGGACAGTTCCATACAGCAACAGAGCTGCTTGCTCAGCACTGCCACGAGCGCAACGGAGACGGTCGTCGCCGCTGTATACGATGCAACTGGACATTATGTCTGGATCGACGCGCAAAAAGTGTTGAAACAAAGCTTAAACAATCTTAAACAACAAGAGATCGTCGTGTAGACTAAGCCTTAAAGCATGGACAAATAACAACATATGAAACGAACGACAGTAAGCTACAAAAATGTGCGGCTGTCGTTCGTTTTTATGTAGGTTGGGACAGGTAGAAGAGAGCGACTGGCTGCAAGGGTTGAGAAGAAAACCTTGCAGCGGGCATGGCGAGAGCAAAAGCGATGTTGCCATGCCGGGGTCAAAATGTCTGTATGTTTGTTATAACTAGGTTTTAAACAAGATAAAACGGTTATATACATACTGAAAGGTCTTTAGGGCTAACCGCTATGGTGTGATGTAGCTGAATCAGCGTTGTACTTGTCATTCAAAAAGTATAATGAGGAGGCATCGTTATGAAACCGATTCGTCGCATGCATGCAGACAACCAGCCAATAAGACGTATTAAAAACGAGCTAGACGGATTGTTTGAACGATTTTTTGACGATCCTTTCTTCACAGCGAACCCTTTGTCAAATGAAAAAAGTGAAGGAGTGTTCGCTTGCAACATTAAAGAAAAAAAGGATCGCTACGTCATCGAAGCACAAATCCCTGGAATTGATCCTGATGATGTCGAGATTGAAATTGAGAACAACATCATCACGATGAAGGGGGAGAAAAAGCAGTACAACGAAACCGAGGAAAGTGACACAGAGATGCGTGTCATTGAGCATAGCTATGGCTCATTTCAGCGCTCTTTCAGTCTGCCGGAAAATGCAGATACTGAGCGCATTCGTGCAGACCAGAAAAACAGCATTCTGTATATTGACATCCCGAAGCATAAAGAGAGTACGAAGCGTCGCATTCGAATTGGAAAAATTAAAATGCGAAACGGTCTGTAGGTTTATAATTCCTTCGGTTTAGCCCTGCAACCCATTGTTTCATGAAAATAAAAGACCTTTTCAAGTTCAAATAGGTCATTTTTCTTAAAAGAAGCAGCGGCAAGCATCATCGCCTGTCGCTGCTTCTTCTTAGTAGATCGAGCTTTTTAACTGCGTTTCTCGTTCGTAGCGCTCGATTGCTAGCTCAAGGAGCTGGTCAATCAGGGCTGTGTAAGAAAGACCGCTAATTTCCCACAGTTTTGGATACATACTGATTTGTGTAAAGCCTGGAAGTGTATTCACTTCATTGATCACCCATTGACCATCAGGCTTGAGAAAGAAATCGACGCGAGCCAAGCCTTCACACTGAAGCGTCTGAAAGGCGTCCAGCGCAAGTTTTTGTATATCCTTAACCTCTTTTTCAGCTAAAGAAGCTGGCAATTCAAGCCGTGCCCCCTCATCGTCAATGTACTTCGACTCATACGAATAAAACCCGCTTTGCGGTAAAATTTCTCCTGGGAGAGAGGCCTCTGGATGTTCGTTTCCGAGAACGGCTACTTCGATTTCGCGTCCGATAATCTCTTCTTCCACAACAATTTTTGTATCATACTGAAAAGCATCCTCGACCGCTTTAAAAAAGCTTTCTTCACAAGTTGCTTTGCTGACACCGACGGACGATCCTTGGTTGGCGGGTTTAATAAAGACCGGAAGACCAAGTGTTTCCTTCACTGTTGTAAAATCGATAGCATCTTGTCTTGCCTTTGTAAAGGAAAGACCCCGCGCAACAGGAAGATCAGCGGCTTGAAGCAAACGTTTGGCAATATCTTTATCCATACAGATGGCCGAGCTTAATACATTTGGTCCTACGTACGGAAGGTTTGCCATGCGCAGCAGTCCTTGCAGGCTTCCATCTTCACCAAGCGTACCATGCACAATCGGGAAAATGACGTCGAGTTGATCAAGGGGATCTCCAGATTGGGTCGCTACAAATTGTTCGGATGAGCGTCCAGGAACCATGGCGACGCCATAAGATGATTGATTGAGCTGAATTAGCGCCGGATTTTCAGCATGCAACAAAAAGGAAGAAGCTTCATTTAACTGCCAACGTCCTTGTTTGTCTATCCCGAGTAAGACCACGTCATATTTAGTGCGGTCGATGGCGTCTATAATATTTTTAGCTGATTGGAGAGACACCTCGTGTTCAGCAGATTTCCCTCCGAAGATAATACCGACTTTCTTTTTTGACAATGCGTACGCCTCCTTACTTTCTCATCTTATACTATTACGTTATTCCACGTTGGGGCAATGGTGTATTGTAGAAAAGCTTTCGGTTGAGCGACTTATTTCAAGTAACGCTGAATCGAAGAGGGCGGTGTTGTCTGATATTGGCCGCGGATAATGTCAATAATTCCTCCCGCGATAAAGCCGTCCCAAAACCCAGCCTCGACGATATCCTGAAAGGCGAACGATATGAGAATGCCAAGGATTCCAAGCCCGATGGTGAAATAAAACCTCATACGAATCTCCTCCATATGATGCATGTGTTGTGTATAGCGTACCATAGCGCGTTTGTTGGAATATCCGAAACGTAATAAAAAAAGACTGCTGGCTAGCTTAAGCCTTTAGCAGTCTTTTCGTGGCCATGTTCATTTTTTAAGAGTGTTGGACTGTTGTTTTGCACGTAGGTTCTCCATATGCTCTATGGCGGACAGGATGTCTTCGTATTGTTCAGAAGTAATTCGTTTTTCGGATAAGGCACGCTGGGCAGCAATTCGTTGGGCGACAAGCGAAGTTGACGTTTTCATCGTGAGACACTCCTTTGCAAGCCGTAAGAGGCAGGTC